>NZ_JBEXTV010000058.1:41379-53555 GCF_040628835.1 Streptomyces sp. NPDC006134
CCGGTGCGGGGGACGCGGGGTGCTGCTCATACGGCCTCCGTCCGGTCCGCCGCCATGCCGGCCGCGTCCAGCAGGGCGGTGCCGACGATGAGGTCGGCGCCGCCGAACTCGGGGTCGTCCAGCTCGGTGCCGTCGTCCACGGCGAACAGCAGCTTCTCCTCGCCCTGCCGGTAGGCGGTGCCGACGGGCGGACTGGCCGCGTGGATCGCCAGCAGGGCGACGAGATACGGCAGCTCGGGATCGCGTCTGCGGGCGTCGGCCAGCAGGCCCGACAGGCGGCGCGGCGCGTCGTGCGGCAGGTCGAGCAGCTCCATCGCCGCGGCGAGCTGTTCCTCGCTGAAGCGGCTGTCGTCGGGGGTGGCGATCAGGTCGGGCTCGGGCATCTCGGCGCCGAGGTGCTCCCGCTCCACGGGCGGGGTCAGCAGCAGGTCGACGAGATCGCCGACCCGGACGGAGACCGGGGTGCGCAGCCCGGTGCCGTGCGCGAAGAAGGCGTCGGTGACGCGGAGGGCCTGCTCCACGGGCAGCGGCAGGACGGGGGCGACGAGGTGGCCGTAGAGGTCTATGCCCGAGCCGGCCATGGGCGTGGCGAAGGCCTGCCGGTCCTGTTCGGCGCGGAAGAGGGGGCCGGCCTCCAGCAGCCGGGACTGGAGCTGGGTGTGACGGCGGATGCAGTCCTTGACGATGTCGACGAGTTCGGCGGCGCGGCGCTTGTGCTCGAGGTCCTCGGACTCGTCGCGGGCCTTGCGGATGTTGGTGAGGATCGCGTTCTCGTGGCGGTACCGGTCGGCGACGTGGTCGAGCGCCTCGGCGATCATGTCGGGCACGGCGTTGAGCCAGTCCACCGCGCGGACGTTGCGCCGGGTCGCCTCCAGCGCCTTGCGCAGCGTCTCGGAGTACTGCACGGTCCGGTACCGGGCCTGCTCGGCGGCGAGCTGCGCGTCGGCGAGCCGGCCGCGGCTGATCAGCACCTCCAGTTTGACCTCGGCGGCGATCTGGGCGCTGGTGACATCGGTGTCGAGGGCGCCGACGAGGACGTTGACCGCCTCGTCCGTCGTGCGCAGGTACACGGTGCCGCCGGGGCCGGGGACCTCCTCGATCAGCTTGAAGTCGTAGTCGCGGCGGACGTAGCTGCCGTCCGGGTCGAACGTGCCGTACACCACGCGGAAGCCGCGGTCGGCGCTGCCGACGTTGATCAGGTTCTCCAGGACCCAGCGGGCCACGCGCTCGTGCTCGGCGGCCGGCCGCTGCGGGGCCTGGGCGGCGATGCGCGGGATCAGCCGGGCGACGATCTGCTCGTGGTCGGCGCCCGTGTCGAAGTCCATGTTCAGCGTGACGAGGTCGATGGCGGCGAGGGCGACCTCCGCCATGCCGTACACCGAGTACTCGCCCGCGAGATTGGCCTTGCGCGCGTCGAGGTCGTGCAGCGGCGCGGTGCAGGCGAGCGCGCGCAGCCGCCGCGCCAGTCCCTCGTCGGCGGCCGGGCCCGCAGCAGGCCTCGGCCCCGCGCTGAGCTGGGGCGGAACGCTGTCCGTCGGTGCAGGCGAAGTCACGGTGCACAGACTAGGTCCTCGGTCTGACAACGGCCCAAACGGCTCGGGCGCACCCCGGTGCCACCGCGGTCGCGCCGGCGTCCGTACACGCGACCGACCGCGGTCGCGCCGGCGTCCGTACACGCGACCGACCGCCGTCGGCCCGGCGCGGTACGCCCGCCCGCCACCACCCCTCACCCCCGGCGCGGCACGTCCTCCCGCCACCATCCCCCGTCCCCGGCGCGGCACGTCCGCCCGGCTACCGCCCCTCACCCCCGGCGCGGCACGTCCGCCCGGCTACCGCCCCTCACCCCCGGCGCGGCACGTCCGCCCGGCTACCGCCCCTCGTCCCCGACCCGCCGCCGGTACACCTCCACGACCCGCTCCAGCGAGTCGGCGAGGTAGACCGCGAGCAGCCGCTCGGCGGCCTCCCGGTCCCCGGCCTCCAGAGCTCCCAGGATCTGCAGGTTCCGGGCCATGTACGGCTCGTGCAGGCCCCGCGGGTCGTCCACCACGTGGAAGGCGAGGCGCAGTTCGGCGAAGACGCTGCGCATCAGCTCGTCGGTGCGTTCGCTGCCGGCGAGGGCCACCAGCTCCCGGTGGAAGTGGATGTTGGCCGTGCCCACGCCTTTCCAGTCGCCTTCGCGGGCCGCGTGCCGCCCCTCCTCCACGGCGCCGGCGAGCGCGTCCAGGCCGTACGGCGGCTCACCGAGCCCTCGGACGACGGCGCACTCGACGAGGGCGCGGGTGCGGTAGATGTCCTCGACGTCCTCGACGGCCAGGACCCGGACGAAGACGCCCCGGTTCAGCTCGTGGACGAGCAGGCGTTCGTGGGTGAGCAGCCGGAACGCCTCGCGGAGCGTGTTGCGGGAGACGCCGAGCGCGCCGCCGATGCTGTCCTCCGACAGCCGGGTCCCCGGCGGGAAGAAGCCTTCGGCGATCCGGCTGCGGAGGATGTCGGCGACCCGTTCCGCGGTACTGGTGCGCCCCAGGAGGGCGCGGTCGTCGGCCAGTTGGGCCATCGGCTCTGCCATGCCGGAATTCAATCGCAGAACGCAAGAACGAGACAACAGAGGTATTGAGGGATCGTTGAACAATCCTCTACGGTGCTGTGCAGGGCGGCGCATTCTGCACCGCACCGCCGCCCCCGCCCCGCCCTGCACGGACCGGCTCACGACCCAGCACCCTCCGCCCTCCCTCTGCGAGGTGTCCATGAGCACACCCCCTCCACCGCAGGCTCCGACCACCGCCGACCCCCACCCCGGCGCAGGCAAACCGAGCACACCGGGAGAACACGGCACCGAGGACGGCGCGTTCGGCTGGCTGCGCGCCCTGGGGCCGCGGGGCCGCCGCGCCTTCGGCGGCGCGTTCGGCGGCTACGCCCTCGACTCGTACGACTACTTCACGCTCCCGCTGAGCATGGTCGCCCTGGCCGCGTACTTCGGCCTGGACAGCGGCCAGACCGGTCTGCTCACCACCGTCACGCTGGTGGTCTCCGCGATCGGCGGCGCCCTGGCGGGCGTGCTCGCGGACCGGATCGGCCGGGTCAAGGCCCTGCTGCTGACCGTGATCACGTACGCGGTGTTCACGGTGGCCTGCGGCTTCGCCCCGAACTACGAGACTCTGCTGCTCTTCCGGGCCCTGCAGGGCCTCGGCTTCGGCGGCGAGTGGGCCGTCGGCGCGATCCTGGTCGCCGAGTACGCGAGTGCCCGGCACCGGGGCCGCACCCTCGGCGCGATCCAGAGTGCCTGGGCCGTGGGCTGGGGACTGGCCGTGATCGTGTACACGACGGTGTTCTCGCTGGCCGGCGACGACCTGGCCTGGCGCATCATGTTCTGGACCGGCGCGCTCCCCGCGCTTCTGGTGGTGTGGGTGCGGCGCAGTGTGCACGACGCCCCGGAGGCGGCCGCGGCGCGCGAGCACAGCCCGCGGAAGGGCTCGTTCGCGGCGATCTTCAAGCCGGGCCGGGCGGGGGCGCCCGGTCTGCTGCGCACCACGCTCTTCGCCGGGCTGCTGTCCACGGGCGTCCAGGGCGGCTACTACACCCTGGCCACCTGGGTGCCGACGTACCTGAAGACCGAGCGCGGGCTGTCGGTCGTCGACACCGGCGGCTACATGACGTTCCTGATCTCGGGCGCCTTCACCGGCTACCTCACCGGCGGCTACCTCACCGACCGGCTGGGGCGGCGGCGCAACATCTGGCTGTTCGCCCTGCTGTCGGCGGTGTGCATCGTGGCGTACGCGAACATCCCGAGCGGCGCCGGCACCCTGCTGCTCGTACTGGGCTTCCCGCTCGGGTTCTGCATGTCGGCGATCTTCAGCGGCTTCGGCTCGTACCTGGCCGAGCTCTATCCGACGGCCGTGCGCGGCACCGGCCAGGGCTTCACGTACAACACGGGCCGGGCCGTGGGCGCGGTCTTCCCCACGACGGTCGGCTTCCTCGCCGACGGCTGGGGCGTGGGCGGCGCGCTGGTGTTCGGCGCGATCGGCTACGGCCTCGCGGCGCTGGCCCTGCTGGGACTTCCCGAGACGCGTGGAAAGGAACTGGCGTGAACACCGCACACGACGACCGCACGCCGGCCGCGGCGGGGGACCGCCCCCTGGTCCTCGCCGACGAGCACGCGCGCGTGGAGCCCGAAAACGGCCCGCGCCCGTATCCGCGAGGGCCTGGCGGGCCCCACGGCCGGGGTGGCGGCGGGGCACACGCAGGCCAACCTGATCGCCGTACCCGCCGACTGGGCGTACGACGTGCTGCTGTTCTGCACCCGCAACCCGAAGCCCTGCCCGGTGCTCGACGTCACCGACGCGGGGTCGTGGACGACGGTCCTGGCCGACGGCGCGGACCTGCGCACCGACCTGCCGCGCTACCGGGTGTGGCGGGACGGGGAGCTGGTGGAGGAGCCGACGGACGTGCGTGCGCACTGGCGGGACGACCTGGTGGCGTTCCTCATCGGGTGCAGCTTCACCTTCGAGTGGGCGCTGACCCGCGCGGGCGTGCCGGTCCGCCACGTCGAGCAGGGCCGCAACGTGCCGATGTACGTCACCACCCGGCAGTGCCGTCCGGCGGGGCGGCTGCGCGGGCCGCTGGTGGTGTCGATGCGCCCGGTGCCGCCGGAGCACCTGGCGGCGGCGGTCCGCGAGACCCGGCTGCTCCCGGCCGTGCACGGCGGTCCCGTGCACTGCGGCGACCCCTCGGTGCTCGGCATCGGCGACCTGGGCCGGCCCGACTTCGGCGAGCCCGTGGCCGCCGCGCCGGACGACATCCCGGTGTTCTGGGCGTGCGGGGTGACCCCGCAGGCGGCGGTGGCGGCCTCCCGCCCGCCGTTCGCGATCACGCACGCGCCGGGGCAGATGTTCCTCACCGACGCCCGCGACGAGCAGTACCGCGTGGCCTGACGGGCGCCTCGCGCGCTTCCGTCCGCCCGCGGGGCCGGGCCCGCGCGGGCGGACGGACGGGGCCGTACAGGACGGCCCGGAGAACCCGGAGAACCTGAAGAACCGGAGACACTGAAGACATGACGTCGATCGACCTGAACGCCGACCTCGGCGAGGGCTTCGGCCGCTGGCGGCTCACCGACGACGAGCGGCTGCTGTCGGTCGTCACCAGCGCCAACGTGGCCTGCGGCTTCCACGCCGGGGACCCGGCCACCATGCGGCGGGTGTGCGAACTGGCGGCCGAGCGGAGCGTGGCGATCGGCGCGCAGGTCTCCTACCGGGACCTGGCCGGGTTCGGACGGCGCGCGATGGACGTGCCGCCCGCCGAGCTGGCCGCCGAGGTGGCGTACCAGATCGGCGCCCTGGAGGTCTTCGCGCGCGCGGCGGGCGCCCGCGTGGCGTACGTCAAACCGCACGGCGCCCTCTACAACCGCGTCGTGCACGACGCGGAGCAGGCCGCGGCGGTCGTCGAGGGCGTGCTGATCGCGGGCGCGGAGCTGCCCGTCCTGGGCCTGCCCGGATCGCGGCTGCTGGACCTGGCCGCCCGGGCCGGCCTCCCGGTCGTCACGGAGGCGTTCGCCGACCGGGCCTACACCGACGAGGGCACGCTCGTGCCGCGCGGCCGGGACGGCGCCGTGGTCACCGATCCCGAGGCCGTCGTGGAGCGGTCGGTGAGCCTGGCCCGCTCCGGCACGGTCACCGCCCTTTCCGGGGCCCGCATCGGGGTGCGCGCGCGTTCGCTGTGCGTGCACGGCGACACGCCCGGTGCGGTGGACCTGGCCCGCCGGGTCCGGGACCGGCTGGAGGCGGCCGACGTCCGGGTGGAGGCGTTCGCGTGAACGTCCTGCCGGCCGGCGACGACGCCCTCCTCGTCGAGGTGGCCTCGGGCGAGGAGGCCGAGGCGCTCCACGCGGAGCTGCTGCGGCGCCGCGCGGAGGGGTCGCTCACGGTCCGGGAGATCGTCCCGGCGGCCCGTACGGTCCTCCTGGACGGTCTCGCGGACCCGGCCCGCCTGGCGGCCGAGCTGGCCGCCGCCGAGGTCCCGCCCGCTCCCCCGCGCGTGGGGGACGTCGTCGAGCTCCCGGTCCGCTACGACGGCCCGGACCTGGCCGACGTCGCCGCGTGCTGGGGCGTGGCCGAGCGGGAGGTGGCCCGCGTCCACGCGGGCACCGAGTTCCGTGTCGCCTTCTGCGGGTTCGCGCCCGGCTTCGGCTACCTGACGGGGCTGCCGCCGCGCTACCACGTCCCGCGCCGGGACACCCCGCGCACGGCCGTCCCGGCCGGTTCCGTCGCGCTGGCGGGCCCGTACACGGGGGTGTACCCGCGTTCGTCGCCCGGCGGCTGGCAGCTGATCGGCACGACGGACGCCGTGCTGTGGGACCACACGCGCGTGCCGGCGGCGCTGCTGTCGCCGGGGACGCGCGTCCGCTTCGTCGACCGGGGGCACCCGTGACGGACCGCGCGCTCGCCGTCGTCCGGGCCGGCGCCCTGACCACCGTGCAGGACACCGGCCGCCCCGGACACGCCCATCTCGGGGTTCCCCGGTCCGGGGCGCTCGACGCGCCCGCGGCGGCGCTCGTCAACCGGCTGGTGGGCAATCCACCGCGGGCCGCCGTCCTGGAGACCACCCTCGACGGCTGTGCGCTGCGTCCCCGCTCCGCGGTCACCGTGGCGGTCGGCGGCGCCCCCTGCCCGGTGACGGTGGGCGGACGCCCCGCCCCCTGGGGCGCGCCCGTCCACGTACCCGCCGGTGCCCTCCTGGAGGTGGGGACCGCCGTGTCCGGCGTGCGCGCCTACGTGGCCGTCTCCGGCGGCATCGCCGTCGAGCCGGTGCTCGGCAGCCGCTCCACCGACCTGCTGTCGGGGCTCGGCCCGCCGCCCCTGGCGGACGGTGCCGTCCTGCCGCTGGGACGCCCCGGTGTCCTTCACGCGCGCGTGGACGCCGCCCCGCAGCCCGCGCCCCCCGCCGAGCTGGTGCTGCGGGTCGTGCTCGGCCCGCGCGACGACTGGTTCACGCCGGAGGCGGTACGGACGTTCACCTCCCGTACGTACCGGGTCTCGCCCGCGAGCAACCGCATCGGCCTGCGCACGGACGGCCCGGCCCTCGCCCGGGCCCGCACCGGCGAACTTCCCAGCGAGGGCATGGTCCTGGGGGCCGTCCAGGTGCCGCCCGACGGCAGACCGGTCGTGTTCCTGGCCGACCATCCGACCACCGGCGGCTACCCGGTGATCGGCGTCGCCCGCGCGGCCGACCTCCCGGCCGCGGCCCAGGCGAGGCCGGGCACCCCGGTGCGCTTCGTGGCCGTACGCCGCCGCTGAGTCCCCCGGCCGGCCGCGCCGCTCCCGGCACGGCCGGCCTGCGCCCTCGGGGCCTCACGCGACCGCCTTCACCTCTCGGCCGCCACAGGGCCGAGCAGCCCTCGCGCGCCCGGCCCCGTGACCCGTCCGGCCCGGCAGCCCGCCCGCGCGGGAGTCACAGCGTCGCCGTGTCCGGCCCGATGCGGCTGCGCACGGCCGTCTGCACCTCGGCCTCCTCCGCCGGGTCGGCGGCGAGCCGGCGCAGCCGCTCCACGACCCGCAGGTCGCCGGTCTCGGCGTGCCGGGCGGCGAGTTCGCGGGTGGTCTCCTCGCAGTCCCACAGGCACTCGACGGCGAACCCGGCCGGGAACGAGGGATCGGTGGCGGCGAGGGCGCGGGCGGCCCGGCCGCGCAGGTGGGAGGAGGCGGTCTCACGGTAGATGTGCCGGAGCACAGGGGCGGCGCAGGCGATGCCGAGCCGTCCGGCGCCGTCGACGAGGGTCCACAGGGTCGGCGCGTCGGGTCCCTCGCCCCGTACGGCTTCCCGCAGGGCGGCGAGGACCAGGTCCCGGTCCTGTGCTCCGCCCCGGCAGGCGAGGACGCGTCCGGCGGCGGCACCCAGCGCGTCGGGGCGGCGGGCCCAGCCGCGGGCCCGGTCGACGGCGGCGGCGCCGCGCATGCGTTCGAAGGCGTCGACGGCGGCCTCCACGACGACCGTCGAACCGGTGGTCACGGCGTCCTCGATCAGGCCGAGGGCACCGGGATCGTCACTGTCGGCGAGATAGCGCAACGCGGTACAGCGGGCGCCGTCGTCGCCGTGGCGGGCGGCCTCGACGATCTCGTGCCGGTCTCCGGGACCGGCGACGGCCATGAGGCAGCGGGCGGCGGGGACATGGAGCGCGGCACCGCGTTCCAGGCCTTGCTGGGCCCATTCGAAGACGGCCCGCACGCTCCACCCGGGGCGGGGCCCGGCCGGCCGCATCTGCCGCTGCCAGCGGTCGAAGCAGCCGGTTTCCCGGGCGGCACGCACGCGCGTGGCGATCGCCGGCCGCGGGTCGTCGGCCCACAGGCGCCAGGGCCGGGGCTCGAAGGCGTCGCGCACGGCGGCGGCCAGCTCGGCCTCGCCCTCGGCGTCGGCGGGGAAGCGGGCCAGGACGGGTTCGGCGAGGGCGCGCAGCCCGGCGTCGTCGTCGCGCAGGGCGAGTTCGTCCAGGGCCCAGGCCCAGTTGGCGCCGTGCGCGGCGTACCGGCGCAGCAGGCCGAGGGCGTCCCGCCGGCCGTAGGAGGCGAGGTGGCCGAGGACGGCGAGGGCGAGGCCGGTGCGTGACTCGTCGGTGTCGAGGAGGTCCTCGGGGTCGAAGAGGTGGGCCTCGATCGCGTCCAGCTCGCCGTTGAGGTCGAGGTGGAGGCGGGCGTAGTACAGGGAGCGGTTCTCCACCTGCCAGTCGTGGCGGGGATCGTGGAGCACGCAGTGGTTCAGTGCCGCCAGAGCCTCGGCGCGCGGGGCGGTGAGCGCGTGCAGTGTGCCGTCGCCGCGGCCCCGCTGGAGCAGGCCGAGCAGCGTGCCGCTGGGCGCTATGACCGGATCGAACATGGGAAACAGCCTCACATCAAGCGTCGACGCAACCGGGGACGTGCATTACCTGGCCGCGTGACAACACGTCGGTGCGCCCGCCGTTTCCTGCTTGCTGTAGACCATCTTCCTCTGCCTCTCGTCGGTGGCCCATGCGGACCGCGTCACGGTCCGCGCGATGCGGCGACACCTGCCCGGCCAGCACGTCCGTGAATCACGTCGTCATGATGACCCGGCGGTCACATCCGCCGCGACCGAAATTTCGGCGGCCCGGTACCGCCTCCCCCGTTGTCGTCGTCTTCTCCGGCCCAAGGCCGGGATCAGTCCTGGGACCGATCCCGGCTCACCGCTCGCCGCGCGGCTCGCCTCACTGCCCGCCCGCCTGCTCGCCGAACAGTTCCAGCACCTCCGCCCGGCCGAACATCCGGGCCGTGTCGACGGCCGACGGGGTGCCGGCGGAGGGGTCGGCGCCGCCCTCCAGGAGGGCCTTGACCACCTCGGTCTCCCCCTTGAAGACCGCACCGGCGAGCGGGGTCTGGCCCCGGTCGTTGACGCGGTCGGCGTCGGCACCGCGGGACAGCAGGGCGCGCACCGCCTCGGCGTGGCCGTGGTAGGCGGCGAGCATGACGAGGGAGTCGCCGCGGTCGTTGGTGAGGTTGGCCGGGACGCCGGCGTCCACGTAGGCCACGAGATCGTCGGTCCGCCCCTGCCGGGCCAGATCGAAGATCTTGGTCGCCAGCTCCACGACCTCGGGGTCGGGGGCTTCACTCATCGGCCGGACCGCCTCTCACTGTGCACATACGAACGTTGGGGACTGGGTGCGTACGGCGGCGAGCGGCGCAGCCGTACGAGTGAATCGCCAGGGTACTGGCTCGCACGGCACATGACCCGACGCGCCGGAGGTAAAGATCACCGCAGACCCGGCCGTGCGCAAGTGCGCCGCTCGACCGGCCCGCCGGTCCTTCCGCCAAGCAGGGCAAAACGCCCGAAATTCCCCCATTTGCACCTTTAATCGTATGGATACATGCTGTGAGCCTGGAAGTACTCATGGTGACTGTCCCCGCGAACCAGGAGAACTCACATGATCCTCTCCATCTCAGGCGTGGTCCTGCTCGGCATCGTCGTGTTCATCTTCTTCCGCAAGGACGGCCTCAAGCCGTCCCACGCGATCATCTCGATGCTGTTCGGCTTCTACCTGGCGAGCACGGCGATCGCCCCGAGCATCAAGGCGGGCGGCGAGAGCCTGGCCGGTCTCCTCGGCGGCATCAACTTCTGACCGCCCCCACCCCCGTACGCATCTCGCCCGTACGCACCCCCAGGAGGCAGGAGTGGCCCGGCGCCCTCTCCCCCGCATTCTGAGCAACGGCGGCGCGCAGCTCGCCCGGAGCCGGGAGCTGGCCCGGACGGCGGCCGACAGTGCCACCGACGTCCTCCAGCCACTGATCACGATCGCCCGCGGTCTGGGCCGGCTGGCCGCGGCCGCGCGGCGCAGGTGGACCGACACCCCCAAGGACCGGCGCGGCGCGCTGCTGTTCCTGGTGGCCTCGGTGTTCCTGGT
Organism: Streptomyces sp. NPDC006134; assembly: GCF_040628835.1. Classification (NCBI taxonomy): domain Bacteria; kingdom Bacillati; phylum Actinomycetota; class Actinomycetes; order Kitasatosporales; family Streptomycetaceae; genus Streptomyces; species Streptomyces sp. NPDC006134. The sequence continues at coordinate 51,776 of NZ_JBEXTV010000058.1, forward strand.
CGTGGCGCTCGTGCCGTACGGCCCGCTGCTCGCCGTCGTCACGCTGACGGCGGCGGCGGCCTGGCAGGGCCGGGACCGCACCCCGCCGGCGCCCGCGGGGCCCGACGAGACCCAGAGCCTGCGGCTGAAGTCGCTGTACGAGGCGCTGGTCCCGTACTTCTCGCTCGCCGAGGACCCCGACCCGCTGTACGCCCACGGCGGCACGTGGGAGAAGGCATTCCCGGCGTACGAGTTCGACGAGGCCGGACGCTTCGCGCGGCTGGTCGTCCGTTACCCGGCGCACTTCCGGGACGGGGAGGCGGAGTTCCGGGCCCGCATCGAGCACCTGCTCGCGGCGAAGGCCGGACGGGGCCGTGAGTACCACTTCGCGTGGGACGAGGAGGCCAACCACCTCACGGTCACCGCCCTGGCTCCGCTGCCCGCCGGCATCGCCGCCCAGCGCTTCGTCACGGCGCCCGGGGAGACCGTCCTCGGCTTCACCGACCCCACCGAGGTGCAGCGCACGCTCCCGGTGGTCCAGGGGGAGGAGCGGCGCGACGTGCCGCCAGTCGTCTGGCGCACGGGCGTCCGCTCCACCGAGCCGCACCTGCTGGCCCTCGGCCAGCCGGGCAGCGGCACCTCGACCCTGCTGCGCTCGATCGCCCTCCAGGCCCTTCGGCACGGCGACCTCCTGATCGTCGACGGCGGCGGCACCGGCGAGTACGCCTGCCTGGTCGGCCGGGACGGGGTGCTGGCCGTCGAGTGCGGGCTGACGGGGGCGCTGACGAGCCTGGAATGGGCCGCCCACGAGACGGAGCGCCGGCTGATCGCCGTCAACCGGGCCCGCCAGGAGGGCCACCCGCCGCCCGACGACGCCCGGCGGCCGCTGTGGGTCCTGGTGGACCGCCCGAGCGCGTTCACCCACCTGGCCGCCGCCGGCGACCGCGGGGACCCCCAGTCCCTCCTCCAGGTTCCGCTGCGGCACGGCCGGGCGGCGAACGTGACGGTGGTCGTCGCCGACCAGCTGGACTGCCTCGACCTCCTGGGGGACGCCGTACGCCAGTACACGCGCGCGCGTGTCGTCCTCGGCCCGGCCTCGGCGGATCAGCTGCGGGCCGTCCTCGGTGCTCCCCCGCGGACCACGCCCGTCGACCAGGTCCCGCCCGGCCGCGGCTACGCCCGCCTCGGCACGGGCCCGGTGCACCGCGTCCAGGTGCCGGTCACGCCCGACCCCTACGACGACGACGCCGACGACGCCCACTGCCAGGCCGTCCTGGCCCTGCTGCCGCCGCGCACCGAACCGGCCGACGGGGAGAAGGTCCCGGACCCGGCCGAGCCGGAGCGGACCCCGCGGACGCCCCCGGCCCTCGCCGAACCGGAGCCCGACCCCGACCCCGGCCTCGACCCCAAGCCCGGCCCCGAGCCCGAGCTCACCAAGCCGGTCCCGGCCCTCACCGGCTCCGACACGCCCTCCGCCAAGCCGGTCCCGACTCTCGACAACCCGGCGAGCATCGCCCCCGCCAAGCCGGTCCCGACCCTCGACAACCCGGCGAGCACCACCCCCGCCAAGCCGGTCCCGACCCTCGACAACCCGGCGAGCATCGCCCCCACCAAGCCGGTCCCGACCCTCACGGAACCGGAGACCGCACCCGCCAAGACCGTCCCGACCCTCACCAAGCCGTGATCAAAAGCCCCCAGAAGCCCCCCGGGAAACCCCCGGGGCAACCCGGGCAAACACGGGGAAATCCGGAAAATCGGCACCGGTGAAACCCCGGTCCGTCACCCTCCCCCCTCCCCCCTC
>NZ_JBEXTV010000059.1:0-52192 GCF_040628835.1 Streptomyces sp. NPDC006134
CGCGCCGCTGGGGCGCGAGCGCGTGAAGATCGTCGAGCGCGAGGACATGCTCAGGGAGAGCGGCGCGTGAACCGTTGACCTCCGCCTCCCCGCCCGGCCGCCTCGCCGCGCGGCGAGGCGGCCGGGCATCCCTGCCGCGCCGTGCGATGCCGCGCGGCGGGCGATGTCCCGGACCAGGTCGCTCCCGGCGGTGAAGCCCCGCTGTCCACCGCGTCCATGGGCGTAACCTGCCGCAGTAATCTGACGCCCCGTGCACCGAAGACACGTGCTCCGAAGACACGTGCGCCGAAGACACGTGCACTGAAGACAGAGGCGAGGGCGGTAGGCATGTCCGGCATTTCATGGGTGCCCGATGCATTCGGGCAAGGATTTTCGCTGACGTTCGTCCGTGACGTTCCGGTACGTGAACTGCTCGGCAGGTTCGGATGCGCACCGGGCTCGATCCGGCCGTCGACGCTGGCCGACGCGCGGGAGCTGGAACTCGAGGACGAGGACGACGGCGCGGTGATCTGCGCCGGACGTGCCGGCGGCTGGTCCTTCGCCCTGCAGAGCTGGGGGGCGCGCATCCTGGAGGAGGGGGTCATCGAGCGTGTGTCGGCCGGTGCGGAGATGGTGGGGCTGATCAGCACGGCGTCGGCTCCCGCCTTCGTCTACGCGGTCGACGGCGAGGAGATCTGCGGTTTCGACCCCGGACTGCCCCACCTGCGCTACGGGGCGGATCCCGACCGGTTCCTCGCCCGGATGGCGCAGGCCGGTATGCCCGCGGACGGCACGCCGGTGGAGGGGAGCCCCACGGCCGCGATGCTGCGTTTCGCGGAAGCCGCGTTCGGGTTGTCCCTGCCGCAGTCCTCGACACTGCGGGAGGAACTGCTCAGCGGCAGGGTTCCCGAGGACCCGGATGACGCATGACGGACACATGACGGACGCATGACAGCGACACAGGGGCGCGGACCGTGCGGTCCGCGCCCCTGCGCCTTTTCCCCCGACGACGTCAGGGAAGGTCACACGCCGTCAGGTTGCAGTTGCTGAAACCCGGCACGTCGACGTAGTACTTGTCCTCGTCGTGCAGGCGCATCGCCGTGGTGAACCTGCCGAGCTGGCCGCCCGCACCCGTGTTCTGGTCCAGGGGGATGCTCCCTCGGCCGCATACCTCCTTCCAGGTCGGAAGGGGAGAGTTCGGGTCGTACTCGAGCGACCAGCGACTGCCGTTCTTGACCGCGTAGAACTGGGCGCACTGCGACCCCGAGGTCAGGGTTCCCCCGCCGCTCTGGCGGGACTTGGCGAAGGGGTATTCGTCGCAGGACGGTTTGGTGCTCGATGCCGTGGTGCCGTTCGGCACCGGATTGAAGGTGCTGTCGCAGATCACCTTGCGGTTGTTGGCCGCGATCGTCTCGTCGGCCTGGCGGGACAGCGGGCTGTTGTGCTTCGCACTACCCGGGTGGCTGTCCAGCTTCTCCATCAGCAGCCAGTACAGCGCGGCCGCGGAGGGGTACTTCTTGGTGTTGATCTGCAGGGTGGGCGTGTACGTGGGGAAGACGCAGCCGGGCTTGGTCTCCGGAACCTCTTCCTTGCCCATGATCACGTCGCAGCGGACCACCAGGTCGCTGTCCGACCACGACGTCTCGGCCGTGTCCACGGTCTGGGTCGAGGTGGCCGTGAGCGTCCAGGAGAGGATCAGGCTGTCCTTTCCTGTGGTCCCCGTCCACCAGCTGCCCACACCGAAGGTCGCTTGGTGCAGGTCCTCCTTGAGCCAGGTACGGGAGCCCGCCCACTGTGACTGACTCGACTGGCAGGGCCCGAAGCAGTCGGCCTTCACGTTCAGCGTCACGTTGGTGAGCGCGCCGGTGAAGTTGACGGGCGTGAAGGTGATCTGCTGGTCGATGGCGTTCTCGTTCTTGTACAGCTTGATCTGCTGGTCGATGTCCCAGCTCGCGCTGCCGATCGGATTTCCGCGCTCGGTGAGCGTCGCGACGATGGGGGCGCTGCGGTCGGTCGAGATGCACGCCTCGTACCTGTTGTACAGGTTGACGGCCTGGTTGACGCAGGCGGGCACGATGCCGGCGCGCGTCGAAGGGGACGTGCTGCGCGTCGAAGGGGACGTGCTGCGCGTCTGCCGTCCGGCGTCGCTGTTCACCTGGATGCAGAGCCGGCGGCCCGTCTTGGCGTCCTCCGGGGTGCAGCTCTGCGCGGGGGCGCTCCGGGCGACTCCGGACCTCGTGCCGGACGAGGTGAAGTCCAGCGGCGGCGTGGGGATGGGGATCATCTTCTGAGCGTCGTAGTCGATCTCCGGGGCGTTCGGGTCCGGATCGGGGAAGGTGATCTCCGGCATGCCCGAGTAGTCGCCGGGGACGAAGGCGACGGCGTCGAAAGCGATGTCTTCCTCACCCGTGCCACTCGGCACGATGGTGTCGACCTGGACCTCGGGGACGGCGCCCTTGAACTGGTACGCGCCGAGGGACACCCAGCGGTTCTTTCCCTCACCGCCTTCCAGGAGCTGGTTGACCGGCGGCGTGTCCCGCCAGCCTTGGGCGGTCCTGACGCGGTACCGGGCGTCCTGGGTCTGCGCTCCGTGGTCGGGGATGTGGACCATGACCTTGGCCGCGCTGTCCAGTTCCCTGTTCAGCTTCCAGGTACCGGTGACCTTCAGCCGCTGGCCCTTGGCGTCGTCGGCGCGGGTGTGGGCGAAGTAGAAGTGGCCGCCGAAACCGGCACCGAGCTGGTGCAGGTCGACCTTGGCGGGCCAGACCGTGGAGACGGTCTGTCCGTCATGGGCGAGGCCCGCTTCGCCGGCACCGAAGTCGAGGGTGAAGGTGCCCTCGTTGGTCCAGTCGCTGTTGGAGCAGTCCGGCCGGACCGACGGGGTCCCGGCCGGTGCGTCGTCGACGACGATCGCGCCGGAGGGCAGGCCGGAGGCCGTGCAGTTCGGCGGGTAGGCGGTGCCGTCCGCCTGCTCGTAGTCGTAGTCCGGCGAGGGGAAGCGGAAGAACTCGTTGCCGCACGAGTAGGAGCAGTCCGTCTTCCACTGCACCGACTGGTGATACCAGCACTTGAAGTCGTCACGGGTGCACGGGCCCTGTCCGGGCTCGTTCTTCGCGTCGTCACCGATCTTCGACGGCTCGCACCAGTTGTACGGCCCGCAGAAGAGGTCCTCCGGCGGCTTCACGTGCGCGCGGTTGTACTTCGCCGAGCCCTTTATCGTGGCGTCACCGCCGGTCCCGTTCCACCAGGCGGCGCGGAAGGCCGGCACCATCGTGCCCGGTGACTCCAGGTACGCCGGCGGGTGCGCGGCGAACCCGAGCACCTTCTCCGGGTACGGCCAGTGCTGCGGACGGGCGGCGTCCGCGGGGTCCTCGTTGCCGAGGGCGTCCTCCATGAAGGGGGTGCGGCTCGCGTCCCACTCGGGGTTGGCGGGGTTGTTGGCCCAGCCCACGCCCCACGGCTCGTTGCCGTTGACGTTCTCGTAGAACCCGCTGTTGTAGGCCCACAGGGCGAAGAACCAGTTCTCCAGCTTGGTCGGGTCGCCGTCGTGCACGACGAGCCCGGCCCGCCTGGTCTGGTTCCACTTGTCGGCCAGGATCTGCAGGCCGGCGGCGACGTTGGCCGCGTAGTCCAGGGCCACGGCCCGCTGCTTCTGGTAGTCCCAGGCGGTGCCGCCCTTGCCGTGCTCCCGGCCGGCCAGCCGCATGTGGTCGGTGACCTGCGTGATGCCGTAGCCGCAGTCGGCTTCGGACCAGTCGACGTCCCAGTCGTTGTCGGTGTTGCCGTCGTAGTAGTCGATGCCGTAGTAGTTCCCGATCAGCGGGTTGCCCGTCACGCCGGGCACCGACGAGCGGGCCGCCTGCCACATGTTCGACTCCTGCGCGGTGATGCCGAGCATCACCTGGGCCGGGACGCGGCCACCGCCCTCGAGGGACGGGTTCGGGAAGAGCGTCTGGGGGGAGTAGGCGGGCATCCCCAGGTTCTTCCAGTTCGCCGGCCGTGAGGCGCCGCTGTTCAGCTTCCCGGTGATCGCCTTGTTGACGGCCCACTCGACCTGGCGCGGCTTGGGCTGCATCGCCTGGTTGCGGACGTCACCGCGCGGCACGGAGCACGTGCGCTCCGATTCCACGACCTCCGTCCGCGTGCCCGTCACGTCGCCCGGGTCCTCGGCCGCCAGTGCGCGTGTCCCGGCGCTGTCGGTGCGTACTCCGCCCTCGTCGGCCGCCGTCTTCTTCGCTTCGCCCAGCAGGGGTGACGGGGTGCGGGAGGTCGCCCACCGCGGGGACTTGGCCCGCAGCGGAGTCACCGTGAACCCGGCTCGCCGGCCGGTGTCCCGGACCGTCGTGGTGATGTCGACCGAGCGGGCGTCCGTGGCCTTCTCGGGATGCAGGTACGCGGGGGAGCCCTTGCCGTCCGCCCACACCGTGCGCTGGACGATCGCGGCGCCCTCGGTGGAGAGCGTGGCGTCCTTGTCCGCGCTGGCCAGACGGGTGACCGTCTTCGGCAGGCTCTTCGCCACCCGCACGTCGCCGGTCACGTACACCTGGCCACCGCGCCGTGCCAGCCCCGTCCGGCCGAGCGGTCCCGAGCCGAGTGCGGACGTCTTCCGGTCCGCCCACCGGCGGACCAGCGCGGTCTCCGTCTGCTGGAGGCTGTCGCGCTGCACACGTTCCAGGAACACGTACCCGCCGTCGCCGTCCTTGCTGATGCGGTACGGCACCGTGCCCGTCGTCGCGAGCCTGCGCTTCTCGCCCCGCGTGCCGATCTCGACGAGCGTGCGTCCGGAGGCCGCGACGATCCTGCCGTCGCCGGCCGGGACCGAGGAGGTGATCTGACCGTCCACCGCGACGGGCTCGCTCAGCTCGGCTGTCGCGGCGTCCACACGGATCAGCCGGGTCTGTGCCTTGTCCTCGCCCGGCGACTGCGTCAGCACCGCCTCTTCGCCGGTGCCGCACCCCGGGTTGTAGTACGACAGGGAGGCGTTGGCCTTCAGCTTCGTCGTCGCGCCGCTGGCCAGGTCGACGACGGCCGTGAAGCCGCCACGGGCCATCAGCTCGGGGTCGTTGGTGAACGTACGCGGCGCGTAGACCACGACGGCGCGCTTGCCCGAGCCGGTCACGCACACGTTGCCGATCCACTGGTCCGCGTCGAATCCCGGCTCGGCCAGCGACGCGAGCGTCTTCCAGGCGTATCCGCTCTTCTCCGTGGCGGTGAGGATGTGGAAGCCCTGGGCGTCACCCGTCGTGGTCCAGGCGATGTCGGCGGACTCCTGGTAGTCCTCGCCGAGCAGTTCGGCGCGGTCGCCCGGCGGGACCGCGTCGGTTCCGGACTTCTTCGACGACTTGGCGGCCTGCCCCGGTTCGGGGGTGTCCGCCCAGGCCGAGGCCTGGAGCAGGCCGGCCAGCATTCCGCCGGCCGCCATCACGGCCAGCGGAACTCTTGCGTGTCTATGGCGTATCAACGCTCGTCCTTCGGATGGGGGGAGGGAACGGGCACGGCTGCCGTACCGGCAGAGCACCCGTTCCCGAAGGGGCTAGCTCCGCTTGTGCGACGCGTTTTCGTTCTTCAGGCCGGTCTTCAGATTCTCGGCCCACGTGTATTCGCCGCAGTACGCGTAGAATGACTGGGAGGTGCCCAGGTAGCCGGAGTTGAAGTAGACGGTGTTCATCACCGAGCACTCGCCGTTGGCGACGGACGCGGCGTTGTTCTTGATGGGCTGGCCCTCACCGCTGTCGTCCTTGCACGAACTCGTCCCGTAGATGTTCTGGTATGCGAACACCAGTCGCACCAGGACCGCCCCGTTGGGGGAATAGCCGTAGTGGTCCGGGACGCTCTTGTTCGCGATGTAGCAAGAACCCCCTCCCAGCCAGGTGTTCTCGCTCCGGCTGTTGTAGAAGATCGCGAAACAGTACCTGTTGTCGGTCGACGTGCACCCGTCCGACTCGTACGACGTCGCGGCATGGGCCGGCTGCGCGACGACGGCGCTGGCGGCGAGTACCGCGGAGGTGACCGCGGTGCTGATGAGGTGGTGTGTTCTGCGCTTCACGTTCATTCCCCCGAGAGTGCGCGCTGCGCCTTCAGTACCGTCGTGTTCTTCTTCGAGAGTTCGGCGTCCAGTGCGGTCCGCCGCTTGGTGATCTCCACCTGCTGGGCGTCGCTCTCCACCTTGTGCCAGACCTGGATGAGGGAGGTCTCCTTCTTGCACGCCACGTCGTCGACGGCGAGCCCGATCTCCTCCTCGGATGCCGTGGCCGCCGCCATGTCGACCTGCTCCGGGGGGTCGTAGGGGTGCGCCACGGAGTGGCCCTTGTCCTTCATGCACGCGGACCACGCGGCGATGGCGGCCTGCACCTTCGCGTCCTTCATGGACTGCTGGAGGGCCGTGATCTCGGCATCGGAGGCGACCGGGCTCTGGGGCGCCGGTCCCAGCTTGCGCGACGTCTCACCGCGGCACCCGCCCTCGGGGAGGGCCTTGCCGTTGTACGTGCCGTCGGCCGATTCCGGCCCTTCACCGGTGAAGACGGCCTGCTCGGCGCCGGGCGCCGGTTCCCACACGGGCGGCTCGGCGGCTTGCTCCGGGGGCAGGTGGTAGCCGTACCGGGCGGCCTGCGTCTCGTCCGAGATGCCGTAGCGGCGTGCCATGTTGGCATCGTTGTAGTGCCCCGGCGGATGGGTGCCCGGCACCGGCGGACGGAAGTCCGTGAACCCGTATCGAGCCATGCACCCGACCCACAGGGCCCGTTGGGCCTGCTGCCACTTCACGCCCTCGGGGTATGCCACGAGGTACTTCTCCACCGGCAGCGTGAGGCCCTTGGCGAGGCCCCTCTCCGGTGTGGGCCGGGGCCACTTGCTCTCGTCCGCGACGTTCTCCGCCGCGACGCGGTGCGAGGCGTCAGGAGACCCGGGGGCCCCGCTGCTCGTCCAGACAAGTGCCCCTGTCACAGCGAGCGTTGACACGGCGACGCTCCCTATGAGCGTCCTCCCTGTGCGCATGTACACGACCCCTCTTGTGTCGCCATCGTTTCTGCGCTCTCAGCACACATCGCTCATCCTGTGCGGCGGCTGTGAGCGTCTCGCCTGGATCATGCCTGAACCCTGATTGGTCCAGGCCACAGCTCGGCAACGGAGCGATCTCGGTTCACTACGGCGACAGTTGGCGTGGCCGGCTGTCCGGCCGCCGGACCGGCCACGGGTGAGGGCGTCACGGCGGGGCAGGCCGCCGGGCCACCGGGCCGGACGCGCCGCACAGCCGGATCGGCCGGTGTCCCCGCAGGCCGGAACCCCGAGCCGGGTGGCCGGGCGAGCTCCTTCCCCGATGCCGCCGACCGGCTCGGTGCGATCGCCCGCGTGCGGGGAGGGTCCTGCGACTCCGGCGTGTCCGCCGGCCTGCCGAGCTGACCACCGGTCAGCCGCGGCTCGTTCCCCAGTGCCACACCGGCGGCACCGCGGCCCGCTCCTCCACGGCCTGGGCGGCGTCGAGGACGAGGTCCTCCTCGAAACGGCCGCCGATGAGCTGGGCGCTCAGCGGCAGGCCCTCGTCGAGGGTGACCGGCACCGTGACGGCGGGGAAGCCGAGCACGGGGACCGCCGTCATCGGCCACATGGCGGTGAACAGTTCCACGGCCCGGCTCCGGCCGGTGAGGTCGGCGTCCTGCTCGAAGGGCGGCTCGGCGCACACGGGGGTGAGCAGGAGCCGGTCCCCGCCCAGCAGTTCCTGGAGCCGGGTGACGAGCGTGGCGCGGCGGGCCCAGCCGTCGATGTAGGTGCGCAGGGACGGGGTCTCGCCCCACAGCCGCGCGGCGGCGTCGAAGTGGTGGCCCAGCGCGGTGCGGATGTCCTCGCCGCCCACCTGGTGGACCAGCGGCAGGATCGGGCGGATGTCCTCCGTGATCAGCAGCGACCACAGCCGGGCGGCCTCGGCCAGTACGGGCATCCCGTCGAGTTCCTCGATCTCGTACCCGGCGTCGGCGAGGTGGGCGACGGCGGCGTCCAGCGCGCGGTCGACGGCGGGGTGGTTCTTCACGGTGCCGATGGTGCGGACGACGCTCACCGTGACCGGCCCGGCGGGGCGCGGCCGGTCGGGTATCGCCGGGACGCCGCTGGGGTCCCTCAGGTCGGGCGTGGTCATCGCCTTCAGGGCCAGCCGGGCGTCGGCCACCGTCCGGGCGAGGGGGCCCTGGACGGCGCAGGAGTGGACCGTCGGCGGGAGGTCCGGCTCGGCGGGGCCGCCGGGGGTGCCGGCGTGGACGGGCGGGCTCCAGCCGGAGATCCGGCCGACGGTGGGGCGGACGCCGACGACGCCGCAGCAGGCGGCCGGGAAGCGGATGGAGCCGCCGATGTCGTTGCCCTGGGCCAGGGGCGTCATCCCGGCGGCCAGGCCGCTGGCGGCGCCGCCGCTGGAGCCGCCCGGTGTGCGGCCGGGGTCCCAGGGGTTGAGGGTGCGGCCGTGCAGGTCGTTGGCGGAGAACCAGCGGAAGGAGAAGGCGGGCGCGTTGCTGCGGCCGAGCGGTATCGCCCCGGCCGACCGCAGGGCGGTGACGCAGGCCGCGTCGCCCTCGGCCGGGTGGTGGGCGAGGGCGGGGACGCCGTTGCTGGTGGCGTAGCCCTTCTGCTCCGTATTGATCTTGATGGAGACGGGGACGCCGTGCAGGGGCCCGAGTTCGGCGCCGGCGGCGACGGCCTCGTCGGCGCGGCGGGCCGCGGCCAGCGCCTCCTCGGGGCGGACGTCGGCGAGCGCGTTGAGGCGCGGGTTGACCTCCTCGATCCGGTCGAGGCAGGACCGCACGACCTCGGCCGAGGAGATCTCGCGGGCGCGGATGGCGGCGGCGAGGTCGGTCGCGGTGCGCTGCCACGGTGCGGTCGGTCGGGGTGGAGTCGCCATGGAGTACCTCTTCGCGTCGAGGCCCGGGCGCGTACGGCGGCGCGGGGGCACGGGGGCACGGGGAAAGCACGGGAAGGGGGCGGCGGCGCCCGGCCGGTCGGCGGGCCCGGCGCAGAAGGGAGGTGCGGGGACACCGCCGTCATACAACGGTGTTTTATCTCGCGGCCAGCCTCCGCCCGCCCCGTCCCGCGTGTCAACCCCCGTCCGCGCCCTCGCTCGCCCGGGGCGGCTCAGCCCGCGGACTCCCCCGCGCCGGGCGGCCGGCGCAGCAGGTCGACGACGGCGAGGGCGGCCCGGGCGCCCCGCTCGTCCGGCCAGCGGTCCGGGTCCTCCAGCGTGGTGAGCCAGTAGCCGCGCAGCAGCAGGTGGAGGACGTCCCCGGCCAGCTCGGGGTCGGGCAGCCCCGCCTCGGCGGCCAGGGCGCCGAGTTCGTCGCGGTAGCGCCGGGAGGTGGCCGTCCTGACCTCCTCGACCGCCGCCCCGGCGCCGGGCCCCTCGCTCGCGATCTCCATGAGCAGGCGGCGCAGCACCTCGTCGTCGCGCTCGGTGGTGCACATCCAGCGCAGCGCGGCCCGCAGCCGCTCCTCGCCCGTGAGGCCGTCGAGTTCGCCCTCCAGCTCGCCCGCCCACTCCTCCTCGGCCCGCCGCAGGGCGTTGATCATGAGGGCGGAGCGGCTGGACACGTAGTTGGTGACCATGGCCGTCGAGCCGCCGAGCCGGGCGGCGACGGCCCGGATGGTCACGGACCGCACGCCCCGCTCGCGGGCGACCTGGATGGTGGCGGCGGCGATCTCGTCGAGCCGCCTGGCCTCGTCTACCTCGATCGGCATGCCGTCGACCCTAACGCAGAGGGTTGACCGGGTTCCCAGGAGCTGCAATGTTGTCATACAACGCTGTTACATGACGGCGTTGCATATCGAGCCTCCCGGAGAACAGCAGATGAGCGTTCGTGTCGAACGAACCGGCGCCGCCCCCGTCCCCGGCCACGCCCGGCAGCACCTGGTGCGCATGCGTGACGGGACCCGCCTGGCCACGGACGTCTACCTGCCGCCCGGCCACGACGGCACGGAACCGCCGGACGGCACGGGGCTGCCGGCCGTGCTGGTCCGCCTCCCGTACGACAAGAACAGCCGGTACGTCTACTTCGACCGGGCGGCCCGGCTGTTCACCGCCCGCGGCTACGCCCTGGTGGTGCAGGACGTGCGCGGCAAGTTCCGTTCCGGCGGGCGGACCCTGCCCTTCCTGCGGGAGCCGGAGGACGGGTACGACACCATCGACTGGATCACGCACCAGCCCTGGTCCGACGGGGCGGTCGGCATGTTCGGCGACTCCTACTACGGCTTCACCCAGTGGGCCGCCGTCGCCGCCCAGCACCCGGCGCTGCGCGCGATCGTGCCCCGGGTGACCACGGTGGACTTCAACGCCACCACCCAGGACCCCGGCCGCGACGGCTCCGGGGTGGGCCGCCCGGTGTGGCTGGAGGGCATCGAGTACTACGCGCACCACTGGGTCGACCACGGCGTCTGGGACTTCGAGCCCGACCGCTCGGTGCGGCCGGTGATCGAGCAGTACGAGCAGGCGTTCCAGGCCATCGGCGCCCGCTCGGTGTGGTTCGACCTGCTCGCGCCCCGCTTCACCGACGTGCTGCACGCGCTGGGCCGGCACCCCTTCGACGCGCGGCCGGTGCCGGTGCTGCACTGCATCGGCTGGTACGACAACATCGGCGTCCCGCACATGCGGGACTACCTGGAGCTGGCCTCCCGCCCCGGCTGGGACGCGGTGCAGTACCTGTGGGCCGGGGCCGTCGACCACGAGAACTACGAGCTCGGCCGCGCGCCGGTCACCGACGCCACCGACCACGCCACCAGCGACGCCGCCCTGGAGCGGATGCTGCCGCGGTACGCGGGCCCGGCGCTGGACTTCTTCGACGTGTTCCTCAAGGGCGTCCGCCCGGTCTCCTCGCTGCCCAAGGTGACCTGGGAGCTCGGGCACGCGGACTGGCGTACGGCGCGGGCGTGGCCGCCGCCCGGCAGCCGGGAGCGGACCTTCTGGCTGGCCGACCCGGCCGCCGCGCACGGCCCGCTGCCGGGCGGCGCCCTCGCCGACGCGCCCCCGCCCGGCGAGGACGGCGCCCGGTGGGTGTACGACCCCGAGCACCTGGTCCCCTCCCTGGTGCCCGACTCCTTCGCCTACCTGCGCACCCACCCCGACGTCTCCGCCCTGGCCGCCCGCGAGGACGTCCTCGTCTTCACCTCCCCGGCGGTGACCGAGCCGCTGGACCTGGCCGGACCGGTCGGCGTGGACCTCCATGTCACCGGTACGGCCCCGGTGTTCGACGTGTTCGCCAAGGTGCTGGACGTCTCGCCCGGCGGTGAGGCCCGGCTGATCGTGCGCGGGCAGGTGTCCGTGCGCGGCGACCGGGCGCCCGGCGAGGTGCACGTCGAGTGCGGCCACACCGGCTACCGGCTGCGTCCCGGCCACCGCCTGGCGCTGCTGCTCGCCGGCAGCGACTACCCCATGTTCCTGCCGTCCTCGGGCAGCGACGAGAACCCCTGGACGACCCTCGCCGCCAAGCCCGGCACCCAGACGCTGCGCACCGGCGGCGCCCACCCCTCGCGCCTGACCGTCACGGTCCTGGAGCCCCCGGCCCGCTGACCCTCCACCTGCGCCGGCCCGTCACCTCCGCCCGCCCTCCGTCTCCGCCGGTCCGTCACCTCCGCCGGCCCGTCACCTTTCCGGACTCACCCGCACGCCCGCACACCCCCACGCCGAAGGATCCGTCACCGCCCCACGACTCCCCTCCTCAGGAGCACGACCATGCACGCTCCCCGCACCGCCCCGGGCCTGATCGCGGCCCTGTCCGCCTTGCTGGCGCTGTCCGCCTGTACGTCGGGGGGCGGCTCTCCGGGCGGCCCGCCGGCCTCCGGCGCCCCGAAGCTGACGGCCACCACGCCCGCCGCGGCCGGCACCCTGGACGAGGTCACCTGGAACCTGCCCCTGGGCGAGCCCACCACCCTCGACCCGGCCAAGGCGGGCGACTACTCCCCCAGCACCGTGGTGTCCAACCTCTGCGACCCGCTGCTGCGCCTGAAGCCCGACTACTCCATCGCCCCCGGCCTGGCCACCGGCTGGCGCCGCCCGGACCCGAAGACCCTCGTCCTGGACCTCCGGGAGGACGTGAGGTTCTGGGACGGCACGCCGATGACCGCGCAGGACGTCGTCGCCAGCCTGTCCCGGCAGCGCGATCCCGCCACCCAGGGCGTCAACGCCCCGGTCCTGGCGGCCGTCTCCTCCATCGCCGCCTCCGGCACCCACCAGGTCACCGTCCGTTTCAAGGCGCCCGACGAGCTGTTCCTGAAGTACCTGGTGAACGGCTTCGGCGCGGTGAACAAGGCGTCCTACCTGAAGAAGGCCGAGGGCTCCTACGGCACCGCCCGAGGCGGCCTGATGTGCACCGGCCCGTTCAAGCTCGCGGGCTGGAAGCCCGGCGAGTCCGTCACCCTGGTCCGCAACACCGGCTACTGGGACACCTCACTGCGCCCCAGGGTGAAGAAGCTGACCTTCACGTTCGTCACCGACCACAGCACGCTGACCGGCGCCCTGCTGTCCGGGCAGATCGACGGCAGTTACGAGATCCCCTCCACCGTCGCCCGCGCCCTGCGCAGGTCCGATGCCGGCACCCTCTACCACGGCCCCTCCGCGCAGACCGTGTTCATCTCCCCCACCGGCCCCTCCTCCCCGCTGGCCGACCCGCGGCTCACCCGCGCGCTGTCGCTGGTGCTGGACCGGGACGCGCTGGTGAAGAACGTCTTCGACGGCGCCGCCCACACGCAGAAGACGTTCATCCCGTCGTTCGTGTGGCGCGGCGGCGAGGCCGCCGACGTCTACGCCGAGGGCTACGCCGCCCTGCCCGCCGTACCGGAACCGGACGAGGCGGCGGCCCGGAAGCTGGTCGAGGAGGCCGCCCCGAAGCGGCGGACCCTCACCGTCGCCATGGGCGCCGGGGACCAGCAGTCCCTGCAGATCCTCACCTTCGTCCAGGCCGCGGCGAAGCGGATCGGGCTGAAGGTGGTCATCCGCCAGCTCCAGCCGACGCAGATGTCCGGCCTGTTCTACAACCCGTCCCTGCGCAGGGGCCTGGACGCGACGATGGCGCTGGGCTACGTCGAGATCCCCGACCCGCTGTCGTACGCGGAGATGTTCACCTCGCCCGCCTCGCCCATGAACTGGACGCGCTACGACAACCCCGAGGTGACCTCCCTCCTCACCCGGGCCCGGGCGGCGCTGGACCCGCGCGAGTCGGCCGAGCTGTTCACGCGGGCGCAGGCCCTGTACTCCGAGGACCTCCCCCTCGTGCCGATCGCCTGCCCGCACGAGCGGCTGTTCCTGAACAAGCGGCTCAGCGGCGCCCCGGCGTCCTTCGCCTACCTCAACATGCCGTGGGCGGCGCAGCTCGGCGGCACGGGCGAGGCGGCGTCATGATCTGGCGGTTCGTGGCCCGGCGGGCGGTGATGCTCGTGGTGACCGCGCTGGTCGCGAGCGTCGCCGTCTACGGGGCGCTGTTCGTCTCGCCGGGCGATCCGGCCACCCTGCTGGCCGGCGGCGGCAAGCCCCCGAGCCCGCGGCTGATCGAGGAGATCCACCGCCAGTACCACCTGGACGACCCGTTCCTCCAGGGCTACTGGCGGTGGCTGAGCGGCATGCTGCACGGCGACGCGGGCCAGTCCCTCACCTACCGGGACTCCGTCACCCGCCTGGTGACCGACCGCATCGGCAACACCCTCTTCCTCGTCGCCTACGCCGCCGTCCTCGTCGTCCTGCCCGGGGTCGCCCTCGGCACGCTGGCCGCGCTGCGCGGCGGGCTCGGCGAGACGCTGGTGACGGTGGTGACCACCGCGCTGATGGCGGTGCCCACGTTCGTGATGTCGGTGCTGCTGATCTGGGGGCTGTCGGTGCAGTGGGACTGGCTGCCGGCGTACGGCGCCGGGAGCGGCTTCGCCGGGCGGCTGGAGCACCTCACCCTGCCCGCGCTGGCGCTCGCCGCGTCCTGGCTCGCGTACGTCGCCCAGGTGACCCGGTCGGCGGTCCGCGCCGAACTGGCCTCCGAGCACGTGGAGACCGCGCGGGCGCGGGGCATCCCCGAGCGGTTCGTGCTGCGCAAGCACGTGCTGCGCAACGCGGCCGGGCCCGTCTTCTCCGTCTCCGGTGTGGCCGTCGCCGGCCTGATCGCCATGTCGTCCGTCGTCGAGCAGGCCTTCGGCGTCAACGGGATCGGTGCCCTGCTGATCCAGAGCGCGGCCAAGCAGGACCTGGCGGTCGTGCAGGCGCTGGCGCTGATCGCCGTGGTCGTCTTCGTCACGGTGAACACCGTCGTCGACGTGGTCGGCGCCGCGCTCGACCACCGGATCTCCCTGGAGGGCGCCGCATGAGCACGTACCGGATCGCCGCGCTCGGCGAGCGCCGGGCGCGGGCGGGCCGGCTGCGGGCCCTGGCCCGGGGACGGGGCGTCCTGATCGCCTCGGGGACGGTCGTCGCGCTGGCGGTGCTGGCGGCGGTGTGCGCGCCGCTGATCGCCCCGTACGACCCCGAGGCCGTCGACCCGTTCGCCGTGTCGCAGGGCGGCTCGGCCGCCCACTGGCTGGGCACCGACGACACCGGCCGGGACATCCTCTCCCGGCTGCTGCACGGGGCCCGGCCCAGTCTGCTGGCGCCCGCGCTGGTCACGCTGGCCGCCGGTGCGGTGGGCACCGCGCTGGCGGTGAGCGCGGCCTGGGCGGGCGGCTGGTGGGACCGGCTGGTCTCCGCCCTGCTGGACGTCGTCTTCGGCTTCCCCGGCCTGGTGCTGGCCGTCGTGGCCGCCGCCGTCTTCGGCGCCGGGCTGAAGGTGGCGGTGGTGACGCTGTCGATCGCCTATCTGCCCTACATCGGCCGGGTGGTGCGCAGTGCGGCGCTGCGCGAGCGGAACCTGCCGTACGTGCTGGCGCTGCGGATGCTCGGCATGCCGGGGTGGCGGATCTGCCTGCGCCACCTGGTGCCCAACCTGCTGCCGCTGGTGCTGGTGCAGCTGGCGACCTCGTTCGGCTACACGCTGCTGGACGTGGCCGCGTTCTCCTTCATCGGGCTGGGCGCCCAGCCCCCGGCCGCCGAATGGGGGCTGATGGTGGCGAACGGTTCCTCCGGGATCCTGGCCGGCCGTCCCGAGCAGTCCCTGTACGCGGGAGCGGTGATCGTCGTGTTCGTCATCGCCTGCAACCTGCTCGGCGGCGCACTGTCCGCACGGCTCCTGGAGGACGGGCGATGACCGCGCACGAGACCCCGCTGCTGGAACTGGACGGGCTGCGCATCACCCTGCCGGTGAGGGGGCAGGACCGTACGGTGATCCACCGGGTGGACCTGTCCGTGCCGGCCGGGACCGCAGTGGGCCTGGTCGGCGAGTCCGGGTCGGGCAAGTCGATGACGGCGCGGTCGGTGCTGCGGCTGCTGCCGGCCGGGGCCCGCACGGGCGGGGAGGTCCGCTTCGACGGCGCCTCGGTGACCGCGATGGGCCCGGCCGAACTGCGGCGGCTGCGCAGCCGGGACGTCGCCATGGTGTTCCAGGACCCGCGGGCCCACGTCAACCCCGTCCGCACCGTCGGCGACTTCCTCACCGAGGGGCTGGTCACCACGCGGGGCGTGCGCCCGCGGGAGGCGGAGCGGACCGTCACCGCGCTGCTGCGGGACGTCGGTGTCGCCGACGCCGCCCGCCGGATGCGGCAGCGCCCGCCGGAGCTCTCCGGCGGCCTGCTGCAACGCGTGATGATCGCCGCCGCGCTGGCCGCCGAGCCCCGGCTGCTGCTCGCCGACGAGCCCACCACCGCGCTCGACGTCACCACGCAGGCCGAGGTCATGGCGATCATCGACGAGGCGCGCGCCGCACGCGGCCTGGCGCTGCTGTTCATCACCCACGACCTGGACCTGGCCGCGGCCGTGTGCGACCGCGTCGCGGTCATGTACGCCGGCGGTGTGGTGGAGGAGCTCCCGGCACGGCACCTGCACGGCGGTGCCCGGCACCCCTACACGCGCGCTCTGCTGGCCTCCCGTCCCGATCCCTCGGCTCACGGCCGGCCGCTGCGGGCCGTGCCGGGACGGCCGCTGCCGGCGTACGAGGCGGGCCCGGGCTGCGCCTTCGCGCCGCGCTGCCCGGCGGCCCGGGAGATCTGCCGCACCGAGCGCCCGGAGCCGGCCCCCGCCGGGGACGGCCTGGCCGCCTGCCATTTCCCGGCCGAAGTCCCGGCCGAAGCACCACCCGAAGTCCCGGCCGAAGTCCCGGCCGAGCCGCGCACCGCGGTGCGCGAAGGCGACAGGAGCACCCCTCATGGCTGACCCGTCCCCGCCGCCCGCCCTGCACGCCACCGGACTGCGCAAGACCTTCGGCGGCTTCACGGCCGTGGACGGCGTCGACCTGACCATCGCCCCGGGCGGCTCCCTGGCCGTCGTCGGGGAGTCCGGGTCGGGCAAGACGACGACCGCGCGCATGGTGGCCGGGCTGGAGGAGCCGACCGCCGGCGCGGTCCTGCTGGGCGGACAGGAACCGCCGTACCGCCGGGCCCGCCCCGCCCGGCGGCGGGCGTTCGCCCGGCAGGTGCAGATGGTCTTCCAGGACCCGTACGCCTCCCTCGACCGCCGCCAGCGCGTCGGCGACTGCCTCGCCGAGGTGCTCGCCCTGCACACGGAGCTGCGCGGTACGGAGCTGAGGCAGCGGGTCGCCGAGCTCCTCGGCCAGGTCGGCCTGGACGAGCGGCACGCCGCGTCCCTGCCGCGCGCCCTGTCCGGGGGCCAGCGGCAACGCGTCGCCATCGCCCGGGCTCTGGCGGCCGAGCCGCGCCTGCTCGTCCTGGACGAGGCGGTCGCCGCCCTGGACGTCTCCGTACAGGCGCAGATCCTCACCCTGCTGGGCCGCATCCGCGAACGGACGCAGGTGGCCTACCTGTTCATCACCCACGACCTGGGCGTCGTCCGGCACGTCTGCGACGACGTCGCCGTCATGCGGCACGGCCGGGTCGTGGAGCGCGGCCCCGCCTCCGCCGTGCTGTCCGCGCCCGGCCACCCCTACACCCGCGAGCTGCTCGGCTCCGTGCCCCGCCGGGGCTGGAAGCCGGCCCGCCGCACCACACCGAACGGAGCCTGACCATGTCCTTCACGCCTTCGCTGACGTACGCCTTCGAGATCCGCGCCGCCGTCGCCCCGCCCCTGCACATCGGCCACGGCGACGGCGAGCGGACCGAGTTCACGCCCATCACCGGCGGCACCGTCCACGGGCCGCGCCTGAACGGCACCGTCCTCGCCGGCGGCGGGGACTGGTCGAACACCCGGGGCAAGGTCTGCGAGCTGGAGGCCCGCTATCTGATCCGGGCCGACGACGGCGCCGTCATCGACATCGTCAACCGCGGCTACTACCACGAGGGCGCCGGCGGCCCCGACCAGTTCGACGGCACGCTGAAGGTGGCACAGGCCGGTGTCTACTTCCGCACCTCGCCCGTCTTCCGCACCGACGCGCCCGCCCATCGCTGGCTCGCCGGGACGGTGTTCGTGGGCCTGGCGCGCGCGGAGGGCGACCCCGAGCGGGGCGAGCACATCGTCATCCGCTGCTTCACGGTGGACTGAGCGGGGCGAAGAGGGAGGAGCAGAGCGGCGGAGAGCGGGGAACCGCTCGGGAGGACCGGGCGGCGGCACGCGGGCGTGGGTCCGGCGGCGGGGGGAGTCCCGCCGGACCCACGCCCGCGTCCGCGCCTTCGGGGCGGGCCGGGTCACACCTCCAGTTCGGCCTCGATGCGGCGCAGCTGGTGGCGGGCCATCGCCAGGTTGGCCCGGCCCGCGTCCAGGACGAGGTACAGGAACAGGCCGTTGCCGCCGCGGCCCTTGAGGAGGCGGATCAGGTGGTACTGGGTGTTGAGGGTGATGAGGATGTCCTCGATCTCCTCCTTCAGGCCGAGGTGCTCCATCGTGCGCAGCTTGGCGCGGACGACGTCGGTGTTGCCGGCGGCGGCGACCTCCAGGTCGAAGTCCTTGGTGCCGCCGAGGGTGCCGAGGGCCATGCCGCTGGTGTAGTCGACCAGGGCGGCGGCGGTGGCTCCGTCGATGGAGCTCAGGCACTCCTTGAGGGCGGTCTCCAGGTTGGCCATGCGTGGGTTTCCTTTCCGTACCTACGGGATCGGGGTCAGACGGTCCGGCGGTGGCCGCCGGGCTGCGGGCTCGGCTCGTGCACGGGCCGCTGCGGTGTGCGGACCGGCAGGGTGCCGATGGGGCGGGCGGCGCCCGGGGGTGTGGCGGGGAAGTGGTCGGCGGGTGCGGACGGGAGGTGGCCGGAGGACACAGGGGGCGCGGGGGGCATGTGCCCCGAGGGCGCAGGGGGGACGTGGCCGGGAGGCACAGGGGGGACGTGGCCCGGGGGCGCGGGCGGGTCGCCGGGGCGGTCGCGCTGCGGGGCGAGGCGGGCGGCCACCAGCTCCCCTATCCGGGCGCCGCTGCGCCGGCCCTCCAGGTGCAGGCGGCCCACGTTGACGCGGCCGTCGGCGAGGAGGGTGAGCACGGCGGACGGGCCGGCCGCGTAGGTGGCGACGTAGCCGCGTTCGCCGCGCAGCAGCAGCTCCCGGAAGGCGCCGCGCGCGGCGGCGTCCGCCATGCGGTGGGCGACGCCGAGGGCGGCGGCGGTGAGCGCGGCGAGCCCTTCGGGCTCGGTGTCCGGCGCGTCGTGGGCCAGGACCAGCCCGTCGACGGTGGCCGCGAGCGACCCGGTCAGCTGGGGGACGCGGTTGCGCAGTCGGTGCAGTTCGTCGAGGACGTCGCTCTCGACGGCCATGAGCAGTCTCCTTTCGGCACGCTGCCGGCGCGCGCGGATCACAGGGCCTCCAGGGCGTCTTTGAGCCGCCGCAGCAGCGCCGTGTCCGGGTCGTCCCACACCGCGCCGGGCCGGCCGGGGACCGGTGCGGGGGACGCGGCGGGCCGCGGGGCGGGGGCGATCAGTCCGCCGGCGGCCAGGCGGCGCAGTTCGACGAGGGTGTGGTACGTACGGCAGGCGAGCGCGGCGGCGATGTCGGCGGCGGTGCGGACGCCGTCGACCTGGGCCAGGATCCGGCCGCGCCGGACGGGCAGCGGGCCGGCGTCGGCCGTCCGCGCGAGGGGGGCGGTGTCGACGGCGGGGTCGGGCCAGATGCGGTCCAGCAGGGCCCGGCGGCGCCGCGACTCGCGGACGACGGTGTCCACCGGGACCGTGCGGACGGGCCCGAGCCAGTGCGCGGCACCGGGCCGGAAGCGGCGTACGGGCCCGTCGTGGGCGAGGACGAAGTACGCCGCGTCGAAGAGGGCGCCGAGGTGGCACAGTTGCAGCGCGCCGGGGGCGAGCCGGCCGCTGTCCACGAGCCGGCGGCCCACCCGCTGGTCCGCTCCGGCCCGGCCGACCGCGTCCCACCAGCTCTCGGGGGTGACGGCTCCGCTGTGGACGAGCAGGGACCCGAGGTCGGGGGTGAGGGCGGACTCGACGTGGACGACGCGGCCGTCCGCGAGGTGGACGACGCCGCGCTCGCCCGACAGGGCGCCGGTGGCACGGTCGTCCGCGAGGGCGGCGAGCGCGCCGGAGACGGTGTCGTGGGCGGCCTGGACCTGGGTCATCCGAGCACCAGTCGCTCCGCCAGCTCGGCCAGCCGGATGCGGGCCAGCGCCAGGTTCCCGTCGGCGCGGTCCAGCCACAGGTGGAGGAAGACCGTGCTGTCGAACGGGGTGCTGACGAACCGCAGAAGGTGGTAGGAGTCCGCGGTCGTGACGATCAGGTCCTCGACGGGCGGTTCCTTGTCCGTCGCGGGGGCGCCGCGGGCCGGTGCCAGGATGCCGCTCTCCGCGGCGTGGCGGGCGAGTTCGGCGGCCTGGGCGGCCGCCGCCTCCGCGTCCTCGCCGGGGGCCTCGCCCACCGTTCCCAGGGCGAGTCCGCTGATCCAGTCGACCAGCGACGCACCGCGTGCGCCGGGCAGCCGCATGGCCTCCAGCAGACTCTCGTCTATTCCGGACACGCCGGATCCCCTCCCCTGCACGGCTCACACCGCGAACGTGAGAGCGAGACTACGGAAAGTGCTCGGCACGAGTGAGCCGTTTGGCATTTTCCAAAGGAATGTGCACAACGGGACTTCCGAGTGCGTTCGAGTCCGCCCGAGTCCGTTCGACGAGGACCGCTGATGATCGTTTCGATGTGCGGGGCGGGCACCCGTTCGGAGGTTCCCCGGCGTGGACACGGCGGGACGGGCTACCCGGCCCTCATGGCCCGACTTCATCTCCCCCACCGCGGGAAGCACAGTTCCCGACAGGACGAGGCGCACGCGCCCTCCGGCGGCCGGGAGCCGCACACGGAGCGGACGCACGACGGTGCCGAGGCGTACGGCCCGGGGCCCGCCACGGAGCGGCGGGCCGCGGACTCCCCCACGGAGCTGCCGAAACGCTCGTGGTCCGCACTGCTGCGGCGCGTGGTGGCCGAGTTCAAGGACGACGAGCTCACCGACCGCGCCGCGGCCCTGACCTACTACGGGATACTGTCGCTGTTCCCCGCCCTGCTGGTCCTGGTCTCGCTGCTCGGGATCGCCGGGCAGTCGGCCACCCGGGAAGTCCTGGACAACCTGCAGAAACTCGCGCCCGGCTCGGCGCGGGACATCATCTCCGACGCGGTGCGGCAGCTGCAGAGCAAGGCCGGCCTGGGCTCGGTGCTGGCGGTGGTCGGCCTGGTGGGCGCCGTCTGGTCCGCCTCCGGCTACGTCGCCGCCTTCATCCGCTCCGCGAACGCGGTCTACGACGTCCCCGAGGGACGGCCCGCGTGGAAGGTGCTGCCGCTGCGCGTGGCCCTGACCGTGGTGCTGCTGCTGCTCGCCGTGGCCAGCGCGCTCATCGTCGTGTTCACCGGCACCCTGGCCCGGCAGGCGGGCACCGTCCTCGGCCTCGGCGACACCGCGCTGACGGTGTGGTCGATCGCCAAGTGGCCGGTCCTGGTCCTGCTGGTCGTGCTCATGATCGCGCTGTTGTACTGGGCCACGCCGAACGCCCGGGTCCGCGGCTTCAGGTGGATCACCCCGGGCAGTGTGCTCGCCCTGGTGGTCTGGCTGATCGCGTCGGCCGGTTTCGCGTTCTACGTGGCGAACTTCGGCTCGTACAACAAGACGTACGGGACCCTGGCGGGCGTCATCATCTTCCTGGTCTGGCTGTGGGTGACCAACCTGGCCATCCTCTTCGGCCTGGAGTTCGACGCGGAGCTGGCCCGGCAGCGCGTCATCGACGCCGGTCACCCGGCCGACGGCGAGCCCTACGTCGAGCCCCGCGACACCCGCGCCTGGGACGACCAGGACCGGCGGCGCGCGGAACGGGATGATTGATGCGGAACAGGACGAGCGGCACGGAACGGGACGGCCGGCCTCACATGCCCCGGTCCCCCGTGGGTACGCGGAGGCCATGACCGACGGCAAGACCCCAGAACCGCAGGACCACCCGCACACGGAGCAGACAGAGGAGGAGCGCGCCCGCTCCCGCCCCTTCAGCTACCCCTACCCGGAGCGGCACGCCAACGTGCGCGCCACCCGGCACATCAGCCGCGAACAGGCCGACGCGGACAGCGTCCCCGGCGTACCGGGCGGCTACGGCACCACCGGCGGCGGCCAGCCCGGCGGCCGCAGCACGCCCCGGCCGGGCAAGGAGGCGCCCGACGAGTCCGGCGTGACCGACGTCGTCGGCGGGCGCGAGACCCGGCCCACCCGGAAGGACGAGGAGGGGTAGCGTCCGGGGCCGCCCCCGGGCGCCATCCCGACCCGCCGCGCCGCAGGCGTCCGCCATGACCGCCGTACGTCGGCGTACGTACGGCGGTCGTACGGCGGCCCTACGGCAGGATGGAGTCGACGTACCCGCCGTCCACCCGCACGGCCGCGCCGGTCGTGGCGGACGCCTGCGGCGAGCTGAGGTACACCACCAGGTTCGCGATCTCCTCGGGCTCGATGAGCCGCTGGAGCAGCGACTGCGGGCGGTGCTCCCGCATGAACACGCGCTGCGCCTCCTCCCAGGGCAGGTCGCGGTCGACCAGCTGGTACACGAAGTCCTCGACGCCCTCGGTGTGGGTGGGCCCGGCGATGACCGAGTTGACCGTGACACCGCTGCCGGCCGCCTCCTTGGCGAAGCCGCGGGCGACGGCGAGCAGCGCCGTCTTGGACATGCCGTAGTGGATCATCTCGGCCGGAACGACGACGGCCGAGTCGCTCGCGATGTACAGCACCCGCCCCCAGCCCCGCTCCCGCATCCGGGGGAGGTAGGCGCGTGTCAGCCTGACACCCGCCAGGACGTTGATCTCGAAGTAGCGGCGCCACTCGTCGTCGCTGATCTCCAGCGCGGGGACGGCCCCGAAGATCCCGAGGTTGTTCACGAGGATGTCCGCCTCGGGCAGCAGCCCGACGGCCCGCGCCGCGCCCTCCTCGGTGGCCAGGTCGGCCGCGACGGGCACGAACTCGCCTCCCGGCACCTCGGCCCGCAGCTTCCCGACACTGCGCTCCAGCCGGTCGGCGTCGCGCCCGTTGACGCCCACCCGGGCGCCGGCCCGGGCCAGCCCGGCGGCGATCGCCGCTCCGATGCCCTGGGAGGAGCCCGTCACCAGCGCGGT
The DNA here is from genome assembly GCF_040628835.1 of Streptomyces sp. NPDC006134. NCBI lineage: Bacteria > Bacillati > Actinomycetota > Actinomycetes > Kitasatosporales > Streptomycetaceae > Streptomyces > Streptomyces sp. NPDC006134. Next base: position 22,515 of record NZ_JBEXTV010000059.1, read on the forward strand.
CCGTCCGTCGAGATCGAGCTTCATCAGATGACTCCTTGTCGTGGCGTTGCCGTGACGCCCGCCGCTTCCGGCGTACCGTCGTCCGTCGTCGGCGGCCCCCGGTTGATCTCCGCCGGGCCGTGGCGACGATACTTGCTGTACCCGTTTCCCCCTGCGCACAGATGGACTCATGCCGACCTCTCCCACCGTCCGCCCCACGACTCCCCCCACGGTGTGGCTGGCCCGCGGCCGCCACCTGGGATCCGCCGCGGAAGACGTCGTCCTGCGTACGCTGCGACGGCTGAAGGACAGCCGGGTCGTCGACGACTTCCTGGAGCTGCCGGAAGCCGAGGACGCGCGCGAACGCGTCGTCGAGGCCCGCTGGCGGGCCCCCGGGGAGGTGACCGTCCGCGCCCGGCTCGCGCTGGCCCGTGCCTCGGGCGGCGGACAGGAGTGGACGCTGGCCGCGGAGGCGGAGCAGCCCTGGGACCCCGCGTGGCCGTCGCCCGCCACCCTGTTCTGGCCCGACGACCCGGACGCCACCTGGGACCGTGACACCGCCACCGGCCTGCGCTTTCGCGGGTCCAATCCGCTGCCGGAGGACGAGAAGGACATACGGCGGGTGCTGCGGGCCGCCCTGCGCAGTCCGTGGAACATCCACTTCGTCGTCCACGAGGCGATGACCCCCGACCACCGGGGACGGGAGCCGCTGGTGCGATGGCTGCCGCCGGGCCTGCGGCACCGTGTGATCGAGCACCGCGCGGCGCCGCAGCAGCTGCGGGTGGTGAACTGGGTGCTGGAGGACTCCGGCGTCCAGGTGCCGCGCGGCGGTGCCGTGGTGCTGCCCGGCACGCCGGTCCCGGACGGCTACGACGCCCGGGACTTCGCCGTCCGCAGCGTCTTCCTGGACGGCTCCGAGCCCGCCGAGCTGATCGCGGTGCTGACGGCGTTCGCGGCGCTGCCCAGGCCGCTGCCGGACGGCGGCGAGGAGGCCCTCACCGGGCTGCGGGAGGAGTGGCACCTGCTGACCCTGGAGGAGGAGCTGGCCCGCGAGCGCCGGCTGGTCGCCATGTACGCCGAGGCGCTGGAGGCGATGACGAGGTCCCGGGACCTGTACCGGGAAGCGGCCGAACGCGCCCACGAGGCGCTGGCCGCCTACCGGGAGTCCGCCGGGGCCGTGCCGGCGCAGCAGCCGTCCGGCGCGCACTCCCTGTCCCCGCTGCGGCAGCTGACCCGGACCCTGGAGCGGCTCAAGGGCTCCGCGAAGACGCTGCGCCCCTTCCCGGCCGGCGGCGCGTCCTCGTCCGGGAGGGACGAGGGCGAGAACCGCCGGCCCGCGCAGGCCACCGGCACGGACGGCGGCGGCAGCCGGTCCCACGCGGACGGCGACGACAGCGGGGCCCCGAGGACCACGGGGGTGGGCGACGGCCCGGACCGGCCCGCCGGGAACACCGGCGCGCACGAGGACTGAGCCGGGCGGGGCCCGGGGCGGACAGCGGGGGGCCGTACGGCGTCCGGGCCCGGAGCCGGCCCTGCGTGCGGACCGGCCCGGTGCGCGGACCGCACGTGTCGTCCCGCGCCACCTGGATACGCGGACTGCACAGCACAGCACCGCCCGTCCCGGAAGGTCACCGACGCCATGGAAAGCCGGCCCCACGACGGCAGCGGACCCCGCACCGCCGCCGAGCCCCGCCACAGCTCCGACACGACCCTGCGGGTCAACGGCACACCGCACACCCTCACCGTCGACCACCGCCGCGTCCTGCTGGACCTCCTGCGGGAGGATCTCGGCCTCACCGGCGCCAAGAAGGGCTGCGACCACGGGCAGTGCGGCGCCTGCACGGTCCTGGTGGACGGCCGGCGCGTCAACAGCTGCCTGCTGCCGGCCGTCGCCCTGGACGGCTGCGAGGTCGTCACCGTCGAGGGTCTCTCCGGTGACGGCGAGGAACTCCATCCACTGCAGCGGGCGTTCCTGGACCGCGACGCCTTCCAGTGCGGCTACTGCACCCCGGGCCAGATCTGCTCCGCGGTCGGCGCGCTCGCCGAGGCCGCCGCCGGTCACCCCTCGCACGTCACGGACCCGGCGACGCCCTCGGGCGAGCCGGTGCCGCTGGGCCGGGAGGAGATCCGGGAGCGGCTGAGCGGCAACCTGTGCCGGTGCGGCGCCTATCCGCGCATCGCCGAGGCCGTGGAGGACGTGATCCCGTGAAGCCCTTCGCCTATGTGCGCGCCCACAGCGTCGAGGAGGCCGCCGAGGCGTACGCCGCCCACCCCGGCGCCCGCTATCTCGGCGGCGGCACCAACCTGGTCGACCTGATGAAGCTCGGCGTCGAGCGGCCCGCCGCCCTCGTCGACGTCTCCCGGCTCCCCCTCGCCGGGGTGGAGGAGCTGCCCGACGGCGGCCTGCGGATCGGGGCGACGGTCCGCAACAGCGACCTGGCCGCCCACCCCGCCGTCCGCGACCGCTGGCCCGCCCTGTCCCAGGCACTGCTCGCGGGCGCCTCCGGACAGCTGCGCAACGTCGCCACGACCGGCGGCAACCTGCTCCAGCGCACCCGCTGCCCCTACTTCCAGGACCTGGCCAAGCCGTGCAACAAGCGGGAGCCGGGCAGCGGCTGCGGCGCCCTGGAGGGCGTCCACCGCGACCACGCCGTCCTCGGGCACTCCCCGCACTGCGTCGCCACCCACCCCTCGGACATGGCGGTGGCGCTCGCCGCGCTGGACGCCCGGATCGAGCTGTACGGACCCGAGGGCGCCCGCAGCCTGCCCGCGGCCGGTTTCCACCGGCTGCCCGGCGACCACCCGGAACGGGACACCGAGATCCGCCCGGGCGAGCTGGTCACGGGGGTGCTGCTGCCGTCCGCGACGGCCGGGCTGCCCTCGCTGTACCGCAAGGCCCGCGACCGGGCGTCGTACGCCTTCGCGCTCGCCTCCGTCGCCGCCGTGCTGCATGTGGCGGACGGCGTGGTGGACCGGGTGGGCATCGCGTTCGGGGCGCTGGCGCACCGGCCGTGGCGGGCCCGGAAGGCCGAGGAGGCGCTGCGGGGCGCCGCACCCACCGCGGCGGCCTTCGAGCACGCCGTCGACCTGGAGCTGGCCGCCGCCGAGCCGCTGCGGGACAACGCCTACAAGGTGCCGCTGGCCCGGCGGCTCGCCCTGGACGTGCTCGGCCGGCTCGCGCCGCCCGCCACCACGACCTGACCCCGGCGTCCTTCGAGGAGGAACTCCATGACCGGCACGCAGACCGCCGTGGGCGCCGGCACCGAACGCCGGGAGGGCCGGCAGAAGGTCACCGGCACCGCCCGCTACGCCGCCGAGTACGACGCCCCCGGCCGGGCCCACGCCTGGCCGGTGCCGGCCGCGGTCCCCCGGGGCCGGGTGACCGGCGTCGACCCCGCGCCCGCCCTCGCCCTGCCCGGCGTGCTCGCCGTGCTCTGGCACGAGAACGCGCCGCGCCTGGCGGAGCCCGACGACCCCACCCTCGCGGTGCTCCAGGACCCGCGGGTGCCGCACCGGGGCTGGTTCGTGGCCCTGGTGGTGGCCGAGACCTTGGAGGCGGCCCGGGCCGGTGCCGCCGAGGTCCGCGTCACCTACGCCACCGAGGACCACGACGTCACGCTCACCACGTCGCACCCGGGCCTGTACGTCCCCGAGGAGGCCAACGGCGGTCACCCGGCCGTCCGCGCCCACGGCGACCCCGACGGCGCCTTCGCCCGCGCCGAGGTCCGCGTGGACACGGAGTACCGGGTGCCGCCGCTGCACAACCACCCCATGGAGCCGCACGCCAGCACCGCCCGCTGGGACGGCGACCGGCTCGTCGTGCACACCTCCAGTCAGGGCACCACGCCCGTGCGCGCGGTGCTCGCCACGATGTTCGGCGTGCCCGAGGAGCGGATCGTCGTCAGCGCCGAGCACGTCGGCGGCGGCTTCGGCTCCAAGGGCACGCCCCGGCCGGACGTGGTGCTGGCGGCGATGGCCGCGCGGCACACCGGGCGGCCGGTCACCGTGAACCTGCCGCGCCGCCTGCTGCCCACGGTGGTCGGGCACCGCGCCCCCACCCTGCACCGGCTCCGCCTCGGCGCCACGGCCGACGGCCGCCTGACCTCCCTCGTGCACGAGGTGGCCACCCACACCTCCCGGATCAAGGAGTTCGTGGAGCAGGCCGCCGTCCCCGCGCGCGTGATGTACGCCGCGCCCCACAGCCGTACCCTGCACCGCGTGGCGGCGCTGGACGTGCCCTCGCCGTCGTGGATGCGCGCCCCGGGCGAGGCGCCCGGCATGTACGCGCTGGAGTCCGCGATGGACGAGCTGGCCTGCGCGCTGGGCGTGGATCCGGTGGAGCTGCGGATCCGCAACGAGCCGGACGCCGAGCCCGACGGCGGGCGGCCCTTCAGCAGCCGGCATCTGGTGGAGTGCCTGCGCGAGGGCGCCCGCCGCTTCGGCTGGGACGGGCGCGACGCGCGCCCGCGGTCCCGCACCGCCGGGCCCTTGCTGATCGGCTCCGGGGTGGCCGCCGCCACGTACCCCGTCATGGTGTCGCCGTCCACGGCGTCGGCGCGGGCCCTGCCCGACGGGGCGTTCCTGGTGCGGATCAACGCCACCGACATCGGCACCGGGGCGCGGACGGTCCTCGCGCAGATCGCGGCGGACGTCCTCGGGGTGCCCCTGGAGCGGGTCGGCATCGAGGTGGGCAGCAGCGACCTGCCGTCCGCCGCGCTGGCGGGCGGTTCCTCCGGCACCGCCTCCTGGGGCTGGGCCGTCCACACGGCCTGTACCCGGCTGGCGGACCGCCTGGCCGGCCTGCCGGGTCCGCCGCCCGCCCCGGGGATCGAGGAGAGCGCCGACACCTCCGGCACGGCCGACGCCGAGAGCCCCTTCGCGCGGCACGCCTTCGGGGCGCACTTCGCGGAGGTGACGGTCGACACGGTCACCGGTGAGGTGCGGGTGCGGCGCCTGCTGGGCGTCTACGCGGCCGGACGCATCCTCAACCCCCGTACCGCCCGCTCCCAGTTCGTCGGCGGCATGACGATGGGCCTGGGCATGGCGCTGACCGAGGGCAGCACGGTGGACGCGGCCTTCGGCGACTTCGCCGAGTCCGACCTGGCGTCGTACCACGTGCCCGCGCACGCCGACGTCCCGGACGTGGAGGCGCACTGGATCGACGAGGAGGACGGCCACCTGAACCCGATGGGGAGCAAGGGGATCGGCGAGATCGGCATCGTCGGCACGGCGGCGGCGATCGGCAACGCCGTCCACCACGCCACCGGCGTCCGCTTCCGCGAGCTGCCGCTCACCCCGGACCGGATGCTCGCCGGGCTGCTCGCCCACGAGCGGCCGGCCGGAACGGTGGGGACCGCGAGCCGGTGAGCCCGTGAGCCGTACGGCGCCGGGGACGCCGTACGGCTCGGAAGAGGCGCGGTGGGAACCTGCCGGGGCCGGGCGGTCAGTCCGCCGTCGCCCGGCGGGCGCGGACCAGCGGACGGACCGGTCCGCTCCCGGCCTGGATCTGTGCCATCACCCGCAGGCACAGGGCCGTCAGCGCCGCCAGGAACGCACACACGGCGACCGGCGCGGCGACCCAGGTGGAGGCCAGGGTGTGGTCCAGGGCCCGGGCCGGCCACCCCGAGGGGAACGAGTGGGTGTACAGCTTGGCGGCGGCCAGGCCCGCCGGCACCACGACCGCCGCGGCGAGCACGGGCGCGGCGGGCCGCAGGGTCAGCAGCAGCGCCACGACCAGGCAGAGCGCCGACAGGCCGAGGGCGAGTCCGTAGGCACCGGCGGAGGCGCCGCCGGAGTACAGGGGGAAGAAGGCGGCCCCGCACGCGGCGAGCACGGCGGCCGCCAGCCGGCCCGGCCAGGAAGGGCCGTCGCTGTCGGACGGGTGCGGGGCGCGGCCTTGCCGGGCGCGGCCGTAGCGCGGGATCCGGCGGTGTTCGCGGACGGTGTGGTCCGGGGCGGTGGACGCGGCGGTGAATCCCTCCGGCCGCTCGCCGGTGCCCGGTCCGTCGTGGGCGGCGTCCGGCGGCACGTCCTCGCCGTACAGCGGGGGGAGGTCCTCCTCCGGCCACTCGGTCCGCGCCCGCCGTTCCGCGGCGAGCCGGCCGATCAGCTCCACCAGGTCCTCCACCGGACGGCCGGTGACGGCGGCCCGGACCGCCTCCTGCCCGCAGTGGGGCTCCAGCGGGGTCCGGCTCAGCAGCTTCATCAGCCGGGACACCTCCTCCACCGGACGGCACGCGACCGCGGCGCGGATCGCCTCGTCCGCGCCGTCGGGATGGCGCGGCGGCCGGGTCAGCAGGGCGACCAGGCGGGTGACGTCCTCCACGGACCGGTTCACGCCGACCGCGCGCAGGGCGTCGGCCGTCGCCTCGGCGTGGTCGGGCGACTGCTCCAGCAGCGTGATCAGGTCGACGACCTCGTCCAGGGGCCGGTCGGCCACGGCGGCCCGCACCAGTTCGACGACCGGATCGCCGTACGTCCGCCCGCTGCCGTACCGGTCGAAGAACTCCCGTCCGGTGGAGGGTCGTTCGTCTGCCGGTGGTTCGTCCGACGGTCGTTCGGCGGGCGCCGGCCGGCGTTCGGCGGACAGCCGTTCGGCGGGCGCGGGCCGGGCGGGGGGCTCCTCGGGGCGGGCCGACCGGCCGGGCGGGACCTCGGCGGCTCGCAGCCGGTGAGCGGCCGTCCCGGCGGAGGGGGCCCGGGCGGCGGGCTCCGCGTCCGCCCCGGACATCGTGTGGGCGCCCGTGGCCGTGGCCGTTTCCGTGGACGGCGCGTCCCAGGACGGTACGGGAGGTATGCCGTAGTCGTTCGATCGCGGTGCTGGCGAGCCGGTGGTCATGATCTGCTCCGTGGGAAGGGGTGCGGCCGCTCCTTGGCCCCCGACGCGACACGCGACGTGTGCTGACCATTACTAGGCGCCCTTGTGACGGCATGCCACCGCAGTGGGCCACGGGGATGAACGGACGCGGCGGGAACCGCCGCACAGCCATACCGGCGCCCCGAACGGGGAATCGGGAGGAAGACGCGTGCGTCCCGGCCCACCGGCGCGGGACACCCGGAAGGAGGGGCGGGGTGGACACCACCACGACGGTGATCACCGCGGCGGCCGTGCTCGCGGCGATCGTGCTGGCGCTGGCCGTCGGCCTGCTGATACGGCTGGCCCGAACCCGGCGGGAGCCGGCACGGGCCGGGTTGCCGACGGGCCCGCGCTGGGTCTTCTGGGGCGCCGTCCTCTATCTCGTGCTGCCGGCCGATCTGGTGCCCGATCCGGTGTATCTGGACGACGTCGGCGTCCTGCTCCTCGCCCTGCGTTCCGTGCGCGGACCCCGCAGCGGGCGCCAGCACGCCGCGCCCCGGCGGCCGGAGCGGGAACCCGCGCCGTGATCACACCCGCGTAACACCGCGCGGCACGAAGCAACCATTCGCCCGTTCGATTCGTATAAGTCTCTGGAAGCCGGGGGAAGCCGGCGGACCAGGCGACGGCGCAGCCGAACCATCGCTTGATCGGCACAGCACCGACGAGGGAGAGACGATGCAACCGTTCGCGCTTCAGTACGCACGTCCCGCACCGGAGTCGGACGCCGCGGCCCCGTACGTCTACGACGCCGGGCTCCAGGTGAACGTGCTCCTCGACGGGCGGGTGGCCGCCTGCGACCACGCCCTGCTGCGGGAGCTGGGGACCACGACCTCCACCGCGGGTTCGAAGACGCACTTCGACGACTGACCGCGGACGGGCGACGATGACCGTGTTGATCCTGACCTGTGACGAGGACGTCACCGCGGACATGGTGGTGGTGCACCTCAACGCGTCGGGGGTGCCGGTGGTGCGCCTGGACCCGGCCGACCTCACCGGTTCCGTGGCGCTGTCCGGGGAGTTCGCGCACGGCTCCTTCCACGGGCACCTGTCCTCGGGGGGCCGTCTGGTGAGCATCGGCGGGCTGCGGTCGGTCTGGGTGCGCAGACCGGGCGCTCCGGCCGCGCGGGCGCCCGGGGCGTCCGCGTGGCTGACCGAGGAGTCCTCCCAGGCGCTGTACGGCATGCTCCGCGGCTGCGGGGCCCGCTGGATGAACCACCCCGACGCGGCCCGCAGAGCGCGCCACAAACCGTGGCAGCTGCGGCTGGCCCAGCAGTGCGGCCTGCCGGTGCCGGCCACGCTGATCACCACCTTTCCCCAGGCGGCGCGGGAGTTCGCGGAGCGCTACCCGGATCTGGTGGTCAAGCCGGTCTCGGGGGCGCATCCGCAGGATCCGCCCCGGGCGGTGCCCACCAGCCGGGTGTCGCCGGAGGCGGACTTCACCGCCGTCGCCCACGGACCGACGCTGCTGCAACGGCGGATCGCCAAGCGCGCCGACATCCGCCTCACCGCCGTGGGCGACCGTCTGCTGGCCGCCCGGAAGACGACCGCGCCGGGCGCGGACTCCGGCGGCCCCGACGAGATCGACGTCCGGTTCGCCGCGTCCGACGAGCCGTGGCGGCCCGCCGATGTGCCGCCGCGCGTCGCGGAGGCCGTCCACGCCTATCTCCGGGGCGCCCGGCTCGCCTACGGCGCCTTCGACTTCGCCGAGGACGCCGACGGGACGTGGTGGTTCCTGGAGAGCAACCAGTCGGGGCAGTTCGGGTTCGTCGAGGTGGACACGGGCCAGCCGATCGCCCGCACCATCGCCGCGTGGCTGGCCCGGCCCGGCACCGGGGAGGCGGCGCACACCGACGGCGCGCCCACCACCACGGCCTGCTGACCGGAGGGCACCGCGCCGCGGACCGCCGGGACGCCGACCGCCGGACACGACAGGCTCATGTCACACCCCTGGCCGACGGGGCCTCGGCACGCCCGGTACGGGGCGACGCGGCCTTCGCCGGTCAGTGCGGGCGGGGAGCCGGCAGCATCGCGGTGCGCTGCCACCCGTTGCCCGGGTTCGGCGGACGCTCGGGGCCGGGACCGGGAAGGTGGCCGGGAACGTGCAGGGGGCGCAGGACGACCTCCAGTTCCCTGTTCACGCGCTCGGCCTCCCGGCGCACCTGCGCGGGCACGTCGCCGCATTCGGCGACGAGTCGGTCGTAGATGGGGGAATCCTGGAACACCCGTCAACGCGCCTTTCGTGTCGTCCGCCCCCGTGCGGGGGTACGACTGCCGAGTCTAGTGCTGTGGCCGCATGGGTCCACCGGGTCGGGTCCCGATCCGGTCGACGCGGCTCGGGTGGCGGGTCGCCGACGGCGGTGGCCCTGGCCCGCGACGCTGTGCGCGCCGCGGGCCAGGGCCTTCGGGCACGGAGGCGTGCTTACGGGAGGACGATGTCGCGGCCGGGTCCGCCTTCGAGGGCGTCCTTTCCGGTGCCCCCGCAGACGAGGTCGTCGCCGCCTTCGCCGTCCAGTGTGTCGTTGCCGGGGCCGCCGAGGACGATGTCGCGGCCGTCCCCGCCCATGACGTGGTCGTCGCCGGGGCCGGCGTGCACGGTGTCGTCACCGCCGTAGCCCTCGATCATGTCGTCGCCCCGGCCGCCCCACATCTGCTGGTTGTCGCCGTCACCCATCAGGTGGTCCATGCCGTCGCCGCCGTGCAGGGCGGCGGGTCCCATGACCATGTCGTTCCCCGCGTCGCCCAGCACCGTGCGTGCGGTGTGGGCGTGCAGTTCGTCGTCGCCGGGACCGCCGCCGACGGTGCCGATCCCGGGGGTGAAGGCGGCGATCGTGTCGTTGCCGTCGCCGAGGAAGACGTCGATCCTGTCGGGCCGGGGGCTGTCGGCGGGCAGTTCGCAGACGACGGAGGTGGTGTCCTCGGCTCTGGAGTACGCGCAGTGGTCGCCCGGTTCGAGCGGGACGACGTCGCTGAAGCCGATCCGCCGGATCCCGTCGCTGGTGTACATGGAGAATATGCTGAGGTCGTTGGTCTGCCCTGCGGCGGCGGTGAAGACGATCGACTGCGTTGCCCAGTCGGCTCCGACGCGGGCCTTCGCCTCGGTGGCGGTGGCGGCGGCTGCCGGGCCGACGGCGAGGCCGGCGGTGAACAGGGTCACGGCGACCGCGCCGACGGCGGCTCGGTTTCGGTTCATGAGACCTCATCTCGGTGGAGTGACGGTGGGCCGACCTGCTTGGCGTGGTGCTGCCGGGGACCGGGCGGAGCCGGTCGTGAAGGCAGTCCTCCCCGCCGGTCCGGATCCGCGAGAACGCGAATTGACGCGGCGTCATGGTAAGCCGTTGTCCCTCCGGATGTGAGGGTTGGGATTCTTCGGTCAGGCGTGTTCCCGGTGTCGCCGCGGCAGGGTTCGCCGGCTCGATTCCTGCTCGGTGAAGGGGAGTTGAACGACGCAGCCGATGGCCGGGATCGCCGGAGGAGCGGAAGGCGGCCGCCCGGGTGCGGGCGGAGGGCTCGGCGGGGGAACCATCGTCAGCGGGGGCACCGGCGACGGCCGGGCCGCGGCCCACGCCGCCCGCTCACCGCGAGGCGGCCCTGTCCGGAACAGCCGTGCCGGCGAACGCGGAACGGACCCGGACGTGATCAGCCGGACCTCTCCTCCATGACCTGGCCGGCGATCCACCGGGCAGCGTTCCGGCCCCCTGGTCCGCGAGCACCTCGGGGCCATGAACACCCTTCCCCGGCGTCACCCCGCGCACCGGTACGGGCCGCATCCTCGCTTCCCGGCCCCGGGAGCGGTTCCGGCTCCCGGCTCCCGGCAGATTCCCTGCTCGCCACTCACCCCCGTGATCAACTCTGTTTGTTTCATTGACATTTCACTCAGAAGTCCTACCGTTGGGAGCGCTCCCATTACAGCCTTGCAACTGGAAGGAGTCCCCCCACATGCGCAGACAGAGTCCGTTAACCGGGCGTTCGCGGTCGTCCCTCCGTCGGCCTCTCCAGGCGCTCGTCATGCTGTTCGCCGTGGTCGCCGGCGCACTGACCTGGTCGGCCCCCGCCCAGGCTCACGGCACCATCGTCAACCCTGCCTCCCGCGCGTACCAGTGCTGGAAGACGTGGGGCAGCAACCACACGAACCCGGTCATGCAGACCGAAGACCCCATGTGCTGGCAGGCCTTCCAGGCCAACGCCGACACCATGTGGAACTGGATGAGCGCGCTCCGCGACGGCCTCGGTGGCCAGTTCCAGGCGCGGACCCCCGACGGGACGCTCTGCAGCAACAACCTCTCGAGGAACGCCAGCCTGGACAAGCCCGGGCCGTGGAAGACGACCAACGTCAGCAACAACTTCACGGTCCAGCTGTACGACCAGGCGTCCCACGGTGCCGACTACTTCAAGGTCTACGTGAGCAAGCAGGGCTTCAACCCCAAGACCCAGACCCTGGGCTGGGGCAACCTCGACTTCATCACGCAGACCGGCCGCTTCGCCCCGGCGCAGAACATCTCGTTCCCCGTCCAGACCTCCGGCTACACCGGACACCACATCCTGTTCGTGATCTGGCAGGCCTCGCACCTCGACCAGGCCTACATGTGGTGCAGCGACGTGAACTTCGGCTGAGCCGGGGAGTGCCGCACACGGCACCGGCCTCTGCCGGGCACCGGTAACCCGCCGCCCGGCCGACCGAGCCCCGTCGGGGCAGGGGACCCATGTGGTCGCCCCGCCCCGACGGGGCTTCCTGCGCTCCTGGTGCCGTGACCGGGAACCTCTGCCGGGCCGCTCGTCGTGCCGGGTGTCAGGGCGGCGTGCGGCAGGGGGCGCGGGTAGGGCCTCACCGGTGAGGGTTCGCCGGCCGACCGGGCAGGAGGGGCAGAAGCCGCAGCGGATCGTTCGGCGGGGAAGCATGGGCCGCCCGGAACAGGGTCGGGCCCCGCACACCTACCCGCGCCGGCGCGACCAGAACGCCCGCCACCCAGACACCCTCGCCGCCCGACGACGCGCACGCATCCGCGGCGAGAAACACATCCGCCGGGGCGGCAGCCCTCTCCACCTCGCGGCCCGAACCGGGAAGACCTGCTGGTCACAGCAGCAGATGCCCGCACACTCTGCTGCGTGCGTTCCCCCGGGCACCCGCACGGTGGCTCAGGCGCCGGTGGTGGAGCCGGGGCGGACGATCATGAGGACGGTGACGGTGGCCCACAGCAGGTTGAACACGCCGGTGAACAGGGCGAGCCGGGCGGTGCGGGAGCGCTCCACCGGTTGCCGGCCGGTCAGCCGCTCCAGGAGTTCCTCCTGGCGGGGCAGGACGAAGGCGACCAGGACGCCCGCGGCGACGGTGGTCAAGACGATGGACGCGACGAGCCATGCGCTGCCCAGGACGCCCATGGCCAGGGCGGTGGCGAGACCGAGGACGGGCACCGCCGCCCCGAGGCCGGCGTAGACGCGGCAGATGCGGTGCAGCAGCCGTACGGTGCCCACCGCCGCGGCGCCGGTCTCCGCGCCGTCGGCACCGGCCGCGCGGCGGGCGGCCGGTGGGAACATGCTGGCCGCGACGGTGATGGGCCCGATGGCGACGATGGCGGCCAGGACGTGCAGGGACAGCAGGATCTTCGTCATCGGGCGAGGCTCCGGAAGGCAGGGACGGGCGGGGTGGTCACACGGGGGCACCGTCCGCCGCGCGGGCGTCCGGCGGTGCCGGGATCACGTTAGGAAGCCGCCGGGGGAACGCACAGTGGCTGAAATGACAGATCCCAACGGGTTCCCGCCACCGCGTCGTTCCGGCTCGGTACGGCACCGGGTCGCCGGGACCACTGCTCACCGTGGTGGCGGGAACCCGCTTATCGTGGCGGTCATGCACCGTGTGGAGATCCTCGTGCTCGACGACGTCGTGCCGTTCGACATGGCGGCCCCGCTGCAGACCTTCGACTGGACGCGTCTGCCCGACGGCCGCCGCCCCTACCGGGTCCGTCTGTGCGCGGAGTCGCCGGACGTGCGCAGCGAGGGCTTCGGCCTGCGGATCGACCGGGGCCTGGAGGCGCTGGAACACGCCGACACGATCATCGTGCCGGGCCGGTCCGAGGAGGCCGGGCCGCCGTCGGACCGCGTGCTGACGGCGCTGCGCGAGGCCGCCGCGGCGGGCACCCGGATCGCGTCCGTGTGCGTGGGCGCCTTCGTCCTCGCGCAGGCCGGCCTGCTGGACGGGCTGCGCGCGACCACGCACTGGTTCGCCGCCGGGGAACTGGCCCGCCGCCACCCGCGCGTGCGGGTGGAGCCCGACGTGCTGTACGTCGACAACGGGCAGATCCTCACCTCGGCCGGTGCCGCCGCCGGCCTCGACATGTGCCTGCACATGATCCGGCGGGACCTGGGGTCGGCCGTCGCCGCGCACGCCGCCCGGATGTGTGTGATGCCGCTCGAACGGGAGGGCGGCCAGGCCCAGTTCATCGTGCACGAGCGCCCGCCCGTGCCCCGGGGTTCGGCCCTCGAACCGGTTCTGGAGTGGATCGAGGAGAACCTGGCCGACGAGATCACCGTGCGGGCGATGGCGGAGCGTGCGGGGATGAGCGAGCGGACCTTCGGCCGCCGGTTCCGCGAGCAGACGGGCACCACGCCGCTGCAGTGGCTGCTGCGGGCGCGGGTACGGCGGGCCCAGTACCTGCTGGAGAACAGCGACCACCCGATCGAACGGATCGCGCGGCAGGCCGGGTTCGGCTCCCCCACCGCGTTCCGCGAACGGTTCCGCCGGGTGGCCGGCACCGCTCCGCACGCCTACCGCGCGGCCTTCCACGGCAGGCCGGCCACTCCGGCGGACCGCTCCCCAGAGCTGTCCGGCAGCCTCACACGGCCAGTGGCAGCCCGCTCTCGCCGTCCTGCTCCGCCGCCGTCTCGGCGGTGACCGGGTTCCGCTCTCCCCCGAGCAGCAGGGCGTCCGCCTTGGCCACCGCTTCATGGATGTCGGTGGTTCCCATCGTCACGCACAGCGTGTAGCAGACGTCCTCCAGCTCACGGGCCACGCCCGGCGTCACCCTCTCCGCCCGAGCGATCTGCAGCGACGCGTATCGCGTCAGCAACTCCCTGACTGCCTTCGGATCCGGTACGAGCACGAAGCGCCCCTCTCTCGATTTTCGCTGCGTATGCCCGGACACAGCCGAAACATTCACACCAAGCTCTTACTTCTTCGGAGTTGACGAAAAACTTTCGCTTTCCGCCCGTTCAGAAGGCTGCCGAGAAGGCTGGGTGGCCGAAAGTAAGCGGTGTGACCGGGTCGCGAACCGCGAAAACCGGCGGGTACGCCGGGAGACCCGCGCCTTCACCCCCGTGGAAGGCGCGGGCGTCTCATTCCCCCAGGGTGCGAGCCAGTTCGGCGGTGGCCCGGGTGACCTCGGCGTCCTTCTCGGACAGCAGACGCCGCAGGTCACCGCGCCGGGCGCGGACGGCCTGCCGCGCCGCGCGCTCCCACACCACGTGGTTCTCCCGGTGGCTGAGGAGCTTGGGGTAGACGGCGGCGGTGTTCTCCCACTGCCGGGCGGCGGCGATGTCCTTCAGCAGCCGGATGATCCGTGCGCGGCAGCTCACCTGGGGCAGCTGGGCGAGCTCCCAGAGGAAGGGAACGGTCGCGGCGGTGGCCTGCTCCACCACGAAGCCGTACTGGCAGATCCGTTTCCGCAGCTCGTCCAGGGCGGCGTGGGCGGTGTCGGGTTCCCCCCGGGCAATGCGGTCGAGCAGCAGGGGGATGGCGGCGGCGGAGCCGGTGGAGTCCTGGATCCTGTCCCAGGGCACCTGGGACAGCGACGCGAGGGGCGTGGGGCGCGCCGGCCCGTCCGGCGGGGTGGGACCTGGCGTGCGCTCGGTGCTCGGCTGACGGATCGGAGCGGTGCGCATGATGGGGGGCCTTTCCGCGGCGGTCGTGTCGGACGAGTGGCAGGGCGCCGACGCGGCCCGGACGGCCGTGCCCGCGCGGGGTCTCGGGGCACGGCCCCGATGCGCCATGGGGGCCTCGGCGGAGTACCGGGCCCGGCCTCGTCCGTCCGGGGTGGGATGGCCGGCCGGTGCGGGGAGGGGCAGGTCGTCGGCAGGGGGGTGGGAGACGGGCGGCATCGGGAGGCCGGGGGTCCGGTCGCGCGGGCGGCACCGGCGGGGGTGGGCCGGTCGCGTTGTGCGCGGACGCCGGCCGTTCCCGCCCGTCACGTCCGCCCGTGACGCGCGCCCGCCCGGCGGCGGGAGCGTTCGGTGCGCGATGGACGACACGGCATCTCCCTGATGCGACGTCAGGAGGGGGCGCCGAACCGGGGGTTGACGCCGTGGCTATTATCCACGCTGACAGCGCCCCCGTGCAATTGCACGGGAAATTGCGCGGAAGTCGGCCGGGAACAGACGGTGGCGGCACGGTGCGGTCCGCCCCCCGACATGCAAGGAGACTGCGGTGCCACCAGTGCGGAACGGAGTGCGGGCCAGCTCGCTGGACGCCTCCTGGATGAAGAGCCGGCACAGCAACGCCGAGGGCAACTGCGTCGAGGTCGCGCGCGTCGAGGGAGGCATAGCGCTGCGCAACTCCCGCGACCCGGACGGCCCCGCGCTCGTCTACACGGCCGCGGAGGTGGCGGCGTTCCTGGCCGGCGCCAAGGAGGGCGAGTTCGACCACCTGGTGTGAGCCGCCGCGAGCGGCTCAACTGCCCTTTGTCTCCAGGGGGATGCGGCGCGCTCCGGCGGGATGCGATAGTATTTTCCCAAGTCTGCCGGTCTGCTGGGAGTCAGGATGTCCGCCGCGTCGCATCGCATCTCCCGCCTCGAACCTTATCTGGACCGGCCGGAGCCTGCTCCGACCCTGTTGAAGATGCTCGTCGGCGTCCAGCTGGCGGGCTTCCGGGAGGATGCCGGCCTGTCCCAGGAGCAGGCGGCCCGCCGGCTGGGCTTCAGCCCGGCCAAGCTCTCGCGCATCGAGTCGGGCAAGGGTCGCAAGCCTCCCGCGGAGAAGGACGTCCGCGCGCTGCTGACGCTGTACGGCACGGATCCCTACGAGGCGTCGGTGCTGCTCAAGCTGTTGCAGCGGGCCGGTGAACCGGGCTGGTGGCAGCGGTACGACAAGCGCCTGATGCCGGAGTGGTTCGAGCGGCTGGTGGGGCTGCAGGAGGCGGCGGCCACCATCCGGACCTTCGAGATCCAGTACGTCCCCGGCCTGCTGCAGACGGCGGACTACACCCGGGCCGTGGTGGAGCGCGGCCTGCCGAACGCGCCTGCGGGCGAGGTGCAGCGCCGGGTGGAACTGCGCATGCGGCGGGCACAGTTGCTGTTCCGCGCGGACGCGCCTCAGCTGTGGGCGGTCATCGACGAGTCCGTGCTGCTCCGCGTGCTGGGCAGCCGGGAGGTCATGCGCGAACAGCTGGCACACCTGGTGACCATGGCGGGGCGGCCGAACGTGACCCTGCAGATCGTTCCTTTGAACGTCACCAACGCCTCGGCCCCCGCGATCCCGGTCACCTATCTGCGTTTCGGCGGTCTCGATCTGCCGGACGTGGTGTACCTGGAGCACATAAAGAGCGCGAACTTCCTGGAGGACCGGGACGAGACGGAAGAGTACCGGCTCGCGCTGGACCGGCTCGCCGACGAGGCGCTCACGCCGCGCGCTTCGCTGGAACTGCTGCGCGCGACGCTGGAACAGCGCTATCCCCCCATGAAGTGAGAGCCGCGCGATCGTGAAGTGAGAGCCGCGCGATCCCTTCGACCGGAAAGCACCGGAAAACACCGGAAAGCTTCGAGCGGAAAGCGGAGCCGGCGCGGACGGCCGGCGCGGGGCGGCCCTCAGCGGAGGCGGCCGACTCCGCCGAACTCGATCCACTCCTGGGTGAGCTGGCGGGGGGCCACCTCGTTGTCCGGGCGCCAGGTGGAGACCTCGACCAGCCCCGGTTCCAGGATGTCCATGCCCTCGAACCACTCGGCGACGTCCTTCTCCTCGCGGACGCGCCCCCAGTGCCCCTGGGTCACCTGGTCCATGAACCCGGTGACGAACTCGCGCACCTTCGGGTCCTCGCTGACCAGCTGGCACATCACCAGGTAGCTGCCGGGCACGAGCCGCTCGGTGACGCGGCGGACGACGGCCAGGGGGCCGTCGGTGTCGCTGTCGGGGATGCAGTGGAAGACCGAGTTGAACAGCACGGCCACCGGCTGCGAGAAGTCGATCAGGCGCTGGGTCTCGGGGTGGGAGAAGATGCCGTCGGTGTCGCGCATGTCGGCGTGGATGACGGCGGTGCGCTCGTTCTGCTCCAGCAGCGCGCGGCCGTGGACCAGCACCATCGGGTCGTTGTCGACGTAGACGACGCGCGACTCGGAGGCGATGCCCTGCGCGACCTGGTGCACGTTGTTCTGGGTGGGCAGGCCGGAACCATGGTCGAGGAACTGCCGGATGCCGTACTCCGCCGTGAGGGTCTTGACGACCCGCTGGAGGAAGCGCCGGTTGTTCACGGCCAGACGGCGGGTGCTCGGGACGACCTTGTCGAGCTCCTCGCACGCGGCCCGGTCGGCCGCGTAGTTGTCCTTGCCGCCCAGATAATGGTCGTACATGCGTGCGGCCGTCGGCACGTTGGCGTCGATCTCCGTGGACAGTCGCTTCTCGGTCTGCATCGTTCCCCCAGCTTCGTACCGCGCCCACCGCACCGGCTCGACAGAGCGTACATCGCAGGAAGCCCGTGTTCACGGGAACCGGCCAGGAACGAGGGAGCCGCCGAGCCCGACGGCCCGCATCGTCCGGGTTTTGGTCAATCCGCCTGCGCGGAAGGCCAGTTGGTGATCAAGAGCTGCGCGAGGCCAGGTACTCGTCGACGCCCGGCGGCTGGTGCGCGTCCTCCACGCCCACCAGGCCGCCGACCGCCCCTCGGTCCGGCTTCAGCACGTAGGTGGAGCGGCTCGCGGGCCGGTCGACGTCGGTGAAGTCCTGCGGGGTGCCGAGGCCGGTGTCGGCGTTCTTCTGCGAGCGGTGCGCCGCGACCACGTCCTCGCGGGCGAGGCTGCCCTTCTCGCAGGCCTTCTTCAGGGCCGCGCCGAGGAGCTGGGCGGCGTTGTACCCGGACAGCACGCCGGAGTCGACCGGGGAGTCCGGGTACTTCTTCCCGTAGGAGGACACCATCCGCTTCACGCCCGGCAGGTCGGAGCTGACGGCCGGTGCGGCGCTCACCACGTGCACCATGGCCTCCAGCGCCGCCGCCGCGGGGGTCTTCATCAGCTGCGGGGCGTAGCCGGGGGCGCTGCTGACGATCGGCACGCGCAGCCCGCGGGAGGCCGCCACGCCGGCGAGGGAGGCGGTCTGGGCGGGGCCGGCGCTGATCAGGACGGCCTTCACCCCGGCCTTGCGCAGGGCGGACACCTGCGCGGTCAGGTCGGTGTCCGTGGCCTTGATCTTCTGGCCGACCACCTTGATCCCGGCCCGTTCGGCGGCCCACTCGGACCCTTCCAGGGCGTTGGCGCCGTAGTCGCCCTCGAAGTAGACGTGGCCGATGGAGTCGCCCTCGGCCACCTTCTCGGTACGGGTGAGGAAGTCGACGGCGGCGATCATGTCGAGGTCGTAGGTGGTGCCGAGGACCTGGACGGGGTCCCGGCCCAGCAGGGAGGCGGCCCAGGCCTGCGGGAAGGTCAGCAGGCCGTCCCGTTCGATGTCGTCGATCAGGGCGGCGACCACCGGGGAGCCGATGACCTGGGGCAGGGCCACCACGTCCGGGGAGATGTCGGCGTAGGCGGTGACCGCCTTCTGCACGTCGTAGCCGTGGTCCTTGACGACGATCTCGACCTTGCGGCCGCAGATGCCGCCGGCGGCGTTGGTCTCGTCGGCCCACATCTGCTGGGCCTGCACGATGGACTTGCCGAGGGTGGCGTAGGGGCCGGTCAGGTCGGTGAGCGCGCCCAGCCTGATGGACTTCTCGCCGATGCCGGGGCCGGTCCTGACGCCGTCGGCGCCACCGTCGCCGTTCGCGTCGCCGCCCTTGGAGCTGCAGGCCGTGCCCGCGAGCAGCACGGCGGCGACGGCCGCGGCCAGGGTGATCTTGGTGGTGCGGGGCCTGCGGTGCGTGACGTTCACGGGGTGTGCTCCTTGGCTCGTACGGCAGTGGCGGGAGGCCGGGGCGCGGCCCCGGGGCCGAGGGGGGCGGGGGCGGACGGCCGCCGGCGGGCGAGACGGGCGCGGGTACGGCGGGCCAGGCCCGTCAGGCCGTCGGGCGCGAACAGCAGGATCACCACGATCGCGGCGCCGTAGAGGTAGCGGGCGGCCTCGGTCGGACCGACCGAGCCGTCGCCGGTGCCGGGTGCGGCGACCAGCGGCAACTGATCGGCGTAACGGGTCATCAGCAGGGGCAGCGCGGTGACGAAGACGGCACCCGCGGTGGCTCCGGCGACGGAGCCGAGCCCGCCGATGACGATCATGGCGAGGTAGTCGACGGAGAGGGCGAGGGAGAAGTAGTCGGGCACCACGCGCCGGAAGGACAGGGCGAGCAGGACGCCCGCGAGTCCGGCGTACATCGAGGAGACGACGAACGCCGCCGAGCGGTACCGGGCGACGTGCACGCCCATCACGGCCGCGGCGGTCTCGCTGTCGCGCAGGGCGGCCAGGGCGCGGCCGGGGCGTCCGCGGAGCAGGCCGCGGGCGGTGGACCAGGTGAGGGCGAACAGGGCGAGGCCCAGGTACCACAGGCGTTCCTCGGCGCCGAACGGCACGCCCAGGACGGTGAGGCCGTCGCCCTGGTCGAAGGCGAAGCCGCCGATCTCCAGCGGCGGCACCGAGCTGCCGTTGAAGCCGCCGGTGACGGAGTCGGCGGTGAGCAGGACGTGGTGGCCGAGGAAGACCAGGGCGAGGGTGGCCACCCCCAGGTAGATGCCCTTGACCCGGCCGGCGACGGGGCTGAACAGGCCGCCGGCGGCTCCGGCGAGCAGCACCGCGAGGACGAGGGCGACAGCCGGGGGCAGGCCCGCTCCGTCGTCGCCGGCCAGCCATACGTAGCCGTAGGCGCCGACGGCGAGGAAGAAGGCGTGGCCGAGGGAGAGCTGGCCGGCGGTGCCGCTGAGCAGGCCGAGGCCGATGGCGCCGATGGCCGCGGCCATGGAGAACAGGCCGATGCGCAGCCAGAAGGCGTCCAGGTAGAACGGCAGGGCGGCGAGCAGCAGGGCGGGCAGCAGGAACCTGCCGCGCTTGAGGAGGTCAGACACGGGCCGCTCCCTTCGCCGCGAACAGTCCGGCGGGGCGGATCAGGAGGACGAGGACCATCACGGCGTACGGGGCGACGTCGCCGAAGCCCTCGCCGAGGACGTGCAGGTCGGACTGGTATCCGGCGACGAACGCCTCGGTCAGGCCGATCAGCATCGAGCCGGCCAGCGCGCCGGCCGGGGAGGCCATGCCGCCGAGGATCGCGGCGGGGAATGCCTTCAGGGCGATCTGCCCGGTGGTGCGTTCCAGTCCCGGAGCGGGGAACGCGGCGAGGAAGACCGCGGCCAGCGCGGCGAGCGCGCCCGCCAGGCACCAGGCGAGCGTGCGGACCCGGGTCAGCCGTACGCCCATCAGGGCGGCGGCCTCGGAGTCCTCGGCGGCGGCGCGCAGGGACAGGCCCCAGGGGGTGAACCGGAAGAGGGCGAAGACGCCGCCGATGGCCACGGCGGAGACGACGATCGCGGCGATGCGGCTGTCGGCCACGGTCGCCGGTCCCATGCCGGTGACCGCGTCGCCCCACGGGTCGCCGAGGCCGAGCAGGTCGCCGCCGATGCGCCGGGACAGGTCGGTGACGAGGACGATGTCGACGCCGATGGTGGCGATGGTCGCCACGTGGGCGGCGTGCGGGTCGGTCCCGATGCGCTGGAGGACGAACCGGTCCAGCGCCCCGGCGACGGCCGCCGTGACGAGGACCGCGAGGGCCAGCGCCCCGGCGAAGCCCAGGTCGTCGTGGAGGACCGCGGTCAGGTAGCCGCCGAGCAGGAGCAGCGAGCCGTGGGTGAAGCTGAGGACGCCGGAGGCCTTGAAGATGGTGACGAAACCGAGGGCGATCAGGGCGTAGACCGAGCCGAGGGCCAGGCCGTTGAAGACGTTGTCGACCAGGGTGGTCATGCCGCGTCCTCCCCGGTGTTCTCGGTACTTTCGGTGCTCTCGGTGCTCTCGGTGCTCTCGGTGCCGAGGTAGGCGCGCAGCACCTCGGGGTCGCGGCGGACCTCGCCGGGGGTGCCGTGGGCGATGCGGCGGCCGAAGTCGAGGACGGTGACCTCGTCGGCGAGCCGCATCACCAGGCCCATGTCGTGCTCGACCAGGACGACGGACAGGCCGAGTTCGGCGCGTACGGTCCGCACGACCTCGGCCATGCGGACCCGTTCGGCGGCGTTCATGCCGGCCACGGGTTCGTCGAGCAGCAGCACGCGGGGCTCCAGGCAGAGGGCGCGGGCGAGTTCCACGCGTTTGCGGTCGCCGTAGGAGAGCAGGGCGACCGGGGTGTCGAAGTGGGCGCCGAGGCCGGTGAGTCCGGCGATCTCGCGGGCCTTGGCGAGGTGCTCGCGCTGTTCGCGCACGGCCCGGGGCAGGCGCAGGGCGCTGGCGGCGAACCCGGCGCGGGACAGGGCGTGGCGGCCGAGCATCAGGTTGTCGGCGACCGTGCCCTGGGTGGTGACGATGTTCTGGAAGGTACGGGCCACGCCGAGCGCGGCGATCCGGTGCGGGGCGAGCCGGGTCAGCTCCCGGTCGCCGAGCCGGACGGTGCCGGAGGCGGGCCGGTACAGGCCCGACAGGACGTTGAAGCAGGTGGACTTTCCGGCGCCGTTGGGGCCGATGACGGCGTGCACGGTGCCCGGAGCGACGGCGAAGGAGACGTCGTCGAGGGCGGTGAGGCCGGCGAAGCGCACGGTCACGTTCCGGACGTGCAGCGGGGGCGGGGTGCCGGGGCGGGCGGTCACGCGGCCCCCTGCCCGTCGACGGCTCCGGCGGTCCCGGCGGCTCCGGTGCTCCCGGCGGTCCCGGCGGCTCCGGTGCTCCCGGTGGTCTCGGTGGTCTCGGTGGTCTCGCCGAGGTAGAGGCGGCGGACCGCGTCCGTCCCGGCGAGTTCGGCGGCGGGGCCGGAAAGGCGGACCTCGCCGACCTCCAGGACGTGGGCGTGGCCGGCGAGGGACAGGGCCATGCCGGCGTTCTGCTCGACCAGCAGGACGGCGGTGCCCTGGGCGTTGATCTCGCGGATCACCTCGGCGATGCGCCGGACCATCAGCGGAGCGAGCCCGAGGGAGGGTTCGTCGAGGAGGAGCAGGCGCGGAAAGGCCATGAGGGCGCGGCCGATGGCCAGCATCTGCTGCTCTCCGCCGGACAGCAGGCCGGCGGCCTGGCGGTGCCGTTCGGCGAGCCGCGGGAAGAGGGTGAAGACGCGGTCCCGCGCCTCGCGGACCTGGGCGGGGGCGCGGCGGGAGAGGCCGAGTCCGCCGGCCTTGAGGTTCTCGTCGACGCTGAGTCCGGCGAACACCCGCCGGCCCTCCGGCACCTGGACGACGCCGGCACGGACGGCGGCGACGGGGTCGCGGCCGTCGAGGTCCGTGCCGCCGTAGCGGATCCGGCCGGCCGTGACGGCGCCGCGGTGCAGGCGCAGCGTGCCGGACACGGCCCGCAGCAGGCTCGTCTTGCCGGCGCCGTTGGCGCCGAGCAGCGCGACCACGCCCCCGTGCGGGACGGTCAGCGACACGGAGCGGAGGGCGGACAGGGCCCGGCCGTACGTCACGTCGAGGTCTTCGACGTGCAGGGAGGGCGCCTCGACGGGCGAGGAGGACTCCTCGCCCGGTGGTGCTTCGGGCATTGCAGCTCCTTGGGACCGCGTGCCGAAGGCGCGCGGTTGCGGGGGCGTCGGGGAAGGACGCGCTCACGACAGCACGGGCGGGCGGGGCCGTACAGGGCTCGGGCAGTGGTCGCTGCGGCGTCCCAGTCCCGGGCGGGGGAGGTTGTGCGGATGCCCAGCGTCCGGCCGGACTCCGGGCGTCACCGGCCGGAAAGCGGGTGAACCCGGGACGCCGGCGTTGTTAGCATGAATCCCATGGCACGAGGTATCTGGTCGCAGAAGGTGCGGTCCGCCCGCTGACGGCGGCGCCTTCCTTCTGCTGAGTCCGCGCTCGCCGTCCCGGTCCCCGCCGGGCGGCCGCTGCCCGCTGCCCGGCTCCGTCGCGAGCTGCGGAGCATCCGTGAACCTCACCTCGACCCATCCCTCCCTGTCCCTGCCCGTCGAGGCGGGCGACAGCGCACACGTCCGCGCCGAGGGCGTCGTCGTCACCCGCGCCTCCCGGCGCGTCCTGGACGACGTCTCGGTCACCGTCTCCGCCCGGTCACGGGTCGCCGTCGTCGGCGAGAACGGCCGGGGCAAGACGACGCTGCTGCACGTCCTCGCCGGGCTGATCGCGCCCGACGAGGGCACCGTGCACCGGGCCGGCACGATCGGCCTGGCCCTGCAGGAGCTGCCCGTCCGGGGCGGCGAGACCGTCGGCACCCTGACGTCCGAGGCGGTGGCCGCGTCGCTCGCGGCTCGCACCGCGCTGGACGAGGCGGCCCTCGCCCTGGCCGAAGGCGACCCGGCCGCCCAGGACCGCTACGCCGCCGCGCTCGACGCCGCGACCCGGCTCGACGCCTGGGACGCCGAACGCCGCGTCGACGTCGCCCTGGAGGGCCTCGGTGCCTGTACCGACCGCGACCGTCCGCTGGCGACGCTGTCGGTCGGGCAGCGTCACCGGGTCCGGCTGGCCTGTCTGCTCGGCGCACGGCACGACATCCTGCTGCTCGACGAGCCGACCAACCACCTCGACGCCGACGGCCTGGACTTCCTGACCCGCGCGCTGCGCCGGCACGACGGCGGCCTCGCCGTCGTCAGCCACGACCGGGCGCTGCTGCGCGACGTCGCGGACCGGTTCCTCGACCTCGCCCCGACCCGTGACGGAAAGCCGCGCCTGTACGCCGGCGGCTACGGCGCCTGGCAGGACGCCCGGTGCCGTGAACGTGAGCGCTGGGAACAGGACCACGAGGAGCAGCAGGCCGAGCACCGGCGGCTGCACGACGCGGTGGCGCAGGCCCGTGACCGGCTCTCCACCGGCTGGCGGCCGGACAAGGGGACGGGCAAGCACCAGCGCCAGTCCCGCGCACCGGGTGTCGTACAGGCCCTGAGGCGGCAGCAGAGCGCCCTGGAGGCGCACCGGGTCGACGTGCCGGAGCCCGCTCCGGTGCTGCGGTGGCCGGACCCGGGGGTCCGGGCGGGGGCGCCGCAGCTGCGGGCGCACGGCGTCGCCGTCGAAGGGCGGCTGGCCGGTCCGGTCGACCTCGCGCTGGACGGCGGCGACCGGCTGCTCGTCACCGGCCCGAACGGGGCCGGGAAGTCCACGCTGCTGGCGGTGCTGGCCGGTGCGCTCGATCCCACACAGGGCCACGTCCGGACGGCGAAGGGGACACGGATCGTCCGGGTCACCCAGGAAACGGCCGGTCAGGACCCCTCGCTCACCGCCCGCGAGGCGCACGCCCGGCACGTGGGCCGGCTGGTGGCCCGCGGGGTGCTCCGCGACGCCGACGCCGTCCCGCTCGGGGCGCTCGGGCTGCTGGACCGCGAGGCGTTGCGGACTCCGGTGGGGCGGATGTCGCAGGGGCAGCGGCGGCGCCTCGACCTGGCGCTGGCGCTGGCCGGGCGGCCCGGGCTGATCCTGCTCGACGAGCCGACCAACCACCTGTCGGCGGCACTGGTCGACGAGCTGACCGAGGCGATCCGCGGCACGAGCGCCGGCGTCGTCGTGGCGACGCACGACCGGCAGCTGCTGCGGGACCTCGGGGACTGGCCGCGCCTGGAGGTGGGCGGCGCGGCGGGGAGCGCCACGGCGGGCGCCCCGTGACGGAGCGCGGCCCCGGGGCGCTCCTCCGGGGCCCATGTGACGGAACCCGGGCCCCGGGGCGCTCTTCCGGAGTCCGTGCCGCGCACCGCCGCCGGTCTCAGAGCCCCGGACGGAAGGGGGTCCGATCGGCTCGCGGCGTCCGGTGCGTGCGAGCGCAAGGCGCCGGAGCGCCCTCGTGGCGGAGCCACGTGGGTGTTTCGGCAACGCGGCAAGCGTGCGTGCCGGGCGCCGCGAGCCGATCGGACCCCCTTCCGTCCGGGGCTCTCAGTCGCGCAGCAGCCGGTGGGCCGTGAGGGCCAGGCTGATCTCCACCACGTCGGACGGGCGGGCCAGGCAGCGGCCCGTGAGCTGTTCGCAACGGCGCAGGCGGTTCAGAACGGTGTTGCGGTGGCAGTAGAGCCGCTCGCCGGCCCGTTGCGCCGAGCCGTCGCACTCCAGCCAGGTGGTGAGGGTGTCCAGCAGCACTTCCCGGTCGGCGGGTTCCAGTCGCAGCAGCGGGCCCAGGACCCGCTCGGCGAGCGCCCGGCCGAGGGCGGGACCGGAGACGACCAGGGCTGCGGGGAGGTGCTCGGCCAGCCGGACCGTGCCGCCGGAGTCGGGGCAGATGCGCAGGGCCGTGTCGGCCAGCCGGCGGGCGTCGCCCACGGCGGCCAGCCCGTCGACGGCGCTGCTCACGCCGATCCGGGCGCCGGGGGCGGTCCGGCCCGGCCGGCGGTCCGTTCCCGGCCCAGGCACCATTTCCGGCAGCTCGCCGTCATCGGCCAGGACGATGCCGTAGTCCACTTCCACTCCCCTGTGCCAGTGGACGCGCAGGCCCTCCGGTACGGCCGCCGCGCGGGCCGCGGCACAGCCCGCGGGGTGCCCGCCGGCGACCGCGACGACGACGTACCGGCCGTGCTCGGGCAGGTCCAGTGCCCGGGCGGCCTCGGGCACGTCGGCGATGCGGCTGGTGCCGTCGAGCAGGGCGGCGGCCAGCAGCCGGGCCCGGTTCTCGCGCCGGCGGCTCAGCTGCCACTCGACCTGCCGGTAGGCGTCCGCGACGAGGGTGCAGTGCTCGTCGACGAAGTTCCACACGTCGGCGGCGACGTGGACCAGGAGGCGCACGTCCTCCGGGGCCGTGCGGGAGGTCTCCTCCACCAGCCGCTGCCAGACCAGGGAGCCGCCGAGGCGGAAGGCGTGCAGCAGGGCGTCCAGCGGCAGGCCCTGCTCGGCGCGTGTGGCGCCGATCCGCCAGGTGCAGCGGCGGGCCGCGTCCCGGGTGCCGCGGGGGTCGATCAGCGACGCCACGCTGTGCCGCAGTGAGCGGTGCGCCTCCTGCCAGATGCCGGTGGGGTCGCCGGCCACGGCGGCCCGGTAGGCGGGTTCCTGTTCCTGCAGGACGGCCACCAGCCGGTCGGTCAGGCCCGGCAGGTCGTCGAGCAGGGCCCGGGCGGCCCGGTGCAGGACGCGCAGGGCGTCGGCGTCGATCAGTGGCGTCACGCGCCGTGTCCGCGGGCGCGGAACGGGCGTGGGCCCGGTGCGGATCATTCCTCGTGACCGTACGGCGTGCTGCATCGCGGCCCTCCCCCAGGTTCGGCCTCCACGGGCGGAGTGGCGCGGGCGCCCCCGCCCGTGCCACTCCGGATCCCGTGACTCGTCCTGCCCCGAAGGATGACATACCGTCTGGTCGGTCCCTAGGGGTGTGCAGGGGCCTTTTCCGCCTGTTCGACCATGCGGGCCAGCTCCACCCGGGACCGTACGCCGAGCGCCGCGAACACCTTGCGGAGGTGGTAGTCGACGGTGCGGGTGCTGACGGCGAGGCTGAGGGCCACTTCGCGGTTGGTGGCGCCCTCGGCGACGTACCGCGCGATGCGCAGCTGCTGCGGCGTCAGACGGGTCAGCGCCCCGGCGTCCGTACCCTGCGAGGCGGCGCCGAGCGCGCGCAGCTCACCGCGCGCCTGGTGCGCCCACACGCCGGCGCCGCAGCGGTCGAAACCCGCCAGCGCGGCGCCGAGGTGGTCACGGGCCTCGCGCGGTCTGCGCCGCCGGCGCAGCCACTTGCCGTACAGCAGGGCGGTGCGGGCCTGTTCGAAGTCGCCGCCGCCCGCCGCGCCGGCCGTCTCGTCGTGCAGGGCCAGCGCCCGCCGGTAGAGGTCGTCGGCGCGCTCCGGCGGGGCCAGCAGGGCACGGCAGCGGGCCAGTTGGGCGGCGGCCTGCGGATCGGCGCCGAACGCCGCCCACTCGGCGAAGTCCGCCAGGACCGTGCGGGCCTCCTGGTGCCGGCCGGCGAGGGCCGCGGCCTCGACGAAGCAGGGGACGGCCAGGCGCCACACCGCGAAGTGCCCGCGCCGGGGGCCGGGGAGTACGAGCAGGCCCAGCCGGTCGGCGGCGTCCAGCGGACGGCCGCGTCCGAGGTCGGCCCGGGCCGCCGCCCATTCCGCGAGGGTGGCGGCCTGCGCCAGTCCGTGCCGCCGGGCGGTGGCCAGCGCGGCGGCCACATGGTGGTCGACGACGTCCGGTTCGTCCTCGATCGCCGCCGCCAGGGCCAGTACCGCGTGGTGGTGCGCCGCCACGTTGCGCTGCCCGGTCCGCCGCGCGGCGCGCAGTCCCTCCTCCGCGTGGGCCCGGGCCTGGGCGTGGCGGCCCGCGCGCAGTTCGGCGTAGGCGAGGTACTCCAGGGCCTGGGGGACGAGTGCGGCGGACCCGAGGCCGCGGGCGGCGGCCAGGGCCCGCGCACCGGCCCGGCGCGCGGCCTCCACCTCGCCCAGCAGCAGCGCCGCCGCCGCCGACCGCAGCAGCACGTCGGGCCGGTCGTCCGCCCCGGCCCGCCGCACGAGCCGCCCCAGCGGCCCGGCCGCCCGGTCGCGGTTCCCTTCGAGCAGCGCGCGCAGGCCGAGGCGGTGGTGGTGCACGGGGTCGGGGGGTGGGCTGTCGGGAGGGGGAGCGACAGGGGGTGGGGTGACGGGAGATGGGACGACGGGAGGTGGGGTGGGGGCGGGCAGGCCGTCGTGGGGCGCGCGGGGCGGGGCGACGGCGGGCGGGGTGTCGCGGACCGGGGTGTTTTCGCGGGGTCCTGGGGGCTGACGGTTCCCGGCGTCCCGGCCGTTCCCGGCGTCCCGGTGCGATCCGGCGTCCTGATGCGATCCGGCGTCCCGGTGGAGTGCGGTGTCCTCTTCCGGTTCCCGCCGTCCCGGCTCGTCCCCGAGTACGGCCAGGCACGCCGTCAGGTCTCCCGCCGCCCAGGCCGCGTCGGCGGCGGCCAAGGTGGCGGTCGCCGCCGCTCCGGGGGCGTCGGCGGCGAGGAGGGACGCGGCGAGCAGGAGGGACTGGTGGGCGTCGCCGGCCGGCCCGTCGCGCAGTTCCGTCAGTCCGCGGACCAGCTCCGCGCGCCCCCGCACCACGGCCGGTACCGCCGCGGCGCGGGCCTCGGCGAGCAGCGGGCGCGCCCGGTCCGGCCGCCCGGCGAGCAGCTCCTGTTCGGCGGCGGCCGTGTACCGCTCCGCCCGCTGCGCGACGTCCGTGGTGAGTTCGGCGGCGCGGGTGTACGCCAGGGAGCGCAGCCGGGGGGAGGCGGTCGCCGCCGGGTCGGCGGCGCCTTGTGCCAGCCGGGCCGCCGGGCCGGGCGCGGGACCGGTCAGCGACCAGGCCCGGTGCAGCAGCGCGGGCAGCCGGTGCCCGTCGGCCTCCAGTGCCCGGGCGAGTGCGCGGTGCGCGGCGCGGCGCCGGTCGGGCCCGGCCCCGGCGTAGACGGCGCGGCGGACCAGTCCGCCGAGGAAGCGGAGCCTGCCGTCCGCCAGGGCGAGCGGCTCGGGCGGCGGCCTCAGGCCGGGGGCCGGCGCGGCGGGCCGCAGCCGTCCGAGCGCCCTGAGCACGAGGCCGGCGTCGACGTCCGTACCGTCCGACGCCCGTACGGCGGCCGCCACCGTCAGCAGCAGGTCCCGGGTGTCCGGGGCGGGCCGGGGCAGGGCCTCGCCCGCCACCCGGGCCAGGGTCGCGGCGTCCGCCAGCGGTCGCGGCAGTGGCCCCAGGCCGCTCAGCTCGGCGGGCGACAGACGGTGGAGCAGGGCGAGCAGCAGGGCCGGGTTCCCCTCGGCCTCGGCGAGCAGTTCGTCCCGGACGGCCGGGTCGGCGGTGCCGCCGGTGGCCTCGTCGAGGAGGGCGGCGGCCTGGGACGGGCCGAGCGGGTCCAGTCGTACGAGGGGCAGGCGGGCGAACTCCGGGTCGACGGCGCGGTCCCCGCAGACCGTGACGAGCAGGCCCACCCGGCCCGCGGTGTCCAGGTGCTCGGCCGCGCCGCCGAGGGCGGCGCGGGCGGGGGCGCTCCACCGGTGGGCGTCGTCGGCGCACACCAGCAGGGGCCTGTTCCCGGCGGCGGCCCGCAGCGTACCGAGCAGGGCCCGGGGCCCGGTGCCGTCGGTGATCCGCGCGTACGCCGCGCCGGGCGGGGCGGCGGAACGGGCCGGCCCGGCTTCCAGGTACAGAACGGTTCCGGCGGTGAAGGAGCAGGCCGCCCACCGGAGCAGGCTGGTACGGCCGAGACCGGGCTCCCCGGTCAGGACGAGCCCGGCGCTGTGGGTCCGCAGCCGGTCCAGCAGCGCGCCGACCGCTCGCCGCTGCGCGCTGTTGCCGTGGAGCCGCGGAGCCGTCCGTGTGGTCGTGTCTCCCGTCATTCCCGCGAGGTTACGTGTGGGTAACCGAAGGCGGAAGGCATCGGTCCGTACCGTTGCTCCGGCCATCGGCACCACCACCTGCGCATCCGCCCGGCACAGGCGGCGGGCGGCCTGTGCCGCTGCCCAGCTTTCCGGGCCCGGGGCCGTGCCGCGGCACAACGCCGGCGGCGGTCGCCTCGCGGGTGCGGCCGCCGCCGGTTTCGGTGCCGTCACCGGACGCCGGGGCGTCCGGTGACGGCCGGGCCCGGAAGGTGCCCGGGCCCGGGGGGTGGAAGGAAGATAGGAAGAGCGGCGGGGAGGGTAAGAGTGTGGAAGGGCGGGTGTAGATCTCGGGGGGCGCCGGCTCAATAAAA
>NZ_JBEXTV010000060.1:0-51224 GCF_040628835.1 Streptomyces sp. NPDC006134
CGCCGTCCATGAACAACGCCGGGCTCTGGAAGCCCGGATCGAAACCCTGCTGGAGGCCCACCCTCTTTCCCAGGTCCTGACCTCGATGCCCGGCATCGGCGTCAGGACCACCGCCATCCTCCTGACCACCGTCGGCGACGGCAGCAGCTTCCCCACCGCCGCCCACCTGGCCTCCTACGCCGGCCTCGCCCCAGCCACCCGGCAATCAGGAACTTCCATCCACGGTGAACACGCCCCCAGAGGCGGCAACCGGCAGCTCAAACGGGCGATGTTCCTCTCCGCGTTCGCCGCCCTCCACGATCCCGCCTCCCGGACCTACTACGACCGCTGCCGAGCCCGCGGCAAAACCCACACCCAGGCCCTCCTCCGACTCGCCCGCCACCGCATCAGCGTCCTGTTCGCCATGCTCCGCGACGGAACCTTCTACGAACCGAGAAGCCCTCGACTCGCTTGACGAAGGACATAGAGGCACCCCTCTCTCCTCCGCCCCCTCTCTCCTCCGCTCCCTCCGCCTCCTCCGGTCTTCCTTCCCTTCCGTCCCCGCTCTCCCGTAGCCGCCTTTGGGGGGAATGTCTTCATGACTTCCGTCATCTCGTCCGGCCCGCCGGCACCGTCCGGCGTGCGCGGACGCAACGCCTGGACCGTCGTCCTGTGCTGGATCACCGTCCTGCTCGAGGGGTACGACCTCGTCGTCCTCGGCGCCATCATCCCGACCCTGCTCAAGACGCATCACCTCGGCATGACCGCGGGTGACGCGACCACCATCGCGACCCTCTCCCTCGTGGGCGTGGCCATCGGCGCGGTCTGCGTCGGCCCGCTGGCCGACCGGCTGGGGCGGCGCCTGCTGCTCATCGGTTCCGTGGTGGTGTTCTCCCTGTTCACCCTCCTGGTGCCGCTGGCCGGTTCCGTCACGATGTTCGCCGTGCTGCGCCTCCTGGCCGGCCTGGGCCTGGGCGCCTGCATGCCGGTGTCGCTGACGATGATGGCCGAGCACATGCCGGCCGGCCGCCGCGCCCGGGCCAGCACCCTGACGATGACCGGCTACCACACCGGTGCCGTCATCACGTCCCTGCTGGCCCTCCAGGTGACGGACGACTGGGAGATCCTCTTCTACGTCCTCGGCGTCGTGGGCTTCGCCGTCGCCGTCATCCAGTGGTTCCGGCTGCCGGAGTCGGAGGCGTTCGTCCGGGCCCGGCGGACCACGGGTGCGCAGCGGGTCCCGTTCACCGAGCTGCTCAAGCCGGCCTACCTGCGTGCGGGCATCGGCGTGTGGGTGGCGTCCTTCATGGGGCTGTTGCTGGTCTACGGCCTCAACACCTGGCTGCCGAAGCTGATGAACGACGCCGGTTACCCCGTCCCCACGGCCGTCACCCAGCTCCTGGTGCTCAACATCGGCGGTGTCGTCGGTCTGGTCCTCGGCGGCTTCGTCGCCGACCGGCGCGGCATCAAGGGCACGACGCTCGGCTGGTTCGGGATCTCGGTGGTGATGCTGGCCTGTCTGAGCGTCAAGATGGAGAGCGACCTGCTGCTCAACACGGTCGTCTTCCTCACCGGCGTGTTCGTCTTCTCGGCCCAGGTGCTGGTCTACGCCTACGTGACGCACTTCTACCCGGCCGCCGTCCGCGGCACCGCCCTCGGCTCGGCCTCGGGCATCGGCCGGATCGGCTCGATCGTCGGCCCGTCCATCACCGGTGCCCTGCTCACCGCCGGGATCGGCCATCCCTGGGGCTTCTACTTCTTCGCCGCCGTCGCGGTCCTCGGCTTCCTGGCCGTCCTGACCCTGCCGCGCCGGGCCGGCGACGCTGCGGAAGAGGGCGCCGGGGCCGCCGCCTGACGCCCGGCACGGCACCGCCGTCCGCCGAACCGCGGCACGGGTCCCCACCGGGACCCGTGCCGCCACCGTGTGCCGGGGCGGGAACGGTGTGGGCCCGCCGGCCGCCCAGCCGAGGAGCCCGGCGTCCTCAGGACGAAGGCCCTCCGCGGGACCGCCTCAGGTCCCGCACCAGTGCGTGGACGGCGCACAGGACGATCAGCGCCCCGGCCCCGGCCCAGAGCACCGACGCCCCCGCCCGGTACTCGAGGACGGCTCCGGTGAGGAGCGCCAGGCTGACGACGACCCCGAAGGCCGAGATCCAGATGCTGATGCGGTGGGCCACGGGATCATTCTCACAGATCCCCGGCCGGTTCGGAGCCCGTCCGAGCGGCCCGGCCCTCCGCCCCGGCAGGCTGCTTGAGGGTGCGTCAGATACGTCCGCCGGTGAGCCGGGTCAGCGGGCCGAGGGTGCGGCGGCCCGAGCGGCGGCCCGCCGCGTAGGACGCCGCGCTCAGCGCCGTCACCCCGGCCGCCGCTCCGGCGGCGACCAGCTTCCGGTGGGCGATGACCGTCCAGGCGGCCTGGGCCGTGCCGGCGACCCGGCCCGGGACCGTGGCGAGTGCCCTGCGGCCCGCTTCGACCCCCTTGGCCGCGGTCTGCGCGGCCCCGGACGCCACCTCGGCCGGCCGGCGGGTTCCCGTCCTCGCCGCCGACGCCGCCTCGTCGGTGGCCGTGGCGACGCCCTCCGCGGCCCGTGAGGCCCCGGTGGCCGCCTTGTCGGCGGCGCGCCGGGCCGCGGACCGGGCCGCCTGCGCCGACGTGCGCTTCCCTTGCGTGTCGTTGTTCGGTTCCGTCATGCACACCGCCTTGCCCCTCGTTCCCGCGGCAAACGCGCGTCCGGCCCCGCGGCACCCGTCCGCACCACGCGGGACAGCGGGACGCCCCGCCGCACCGGTTGTCGGACCGGCCGATGACATGCCGATGGCGCCATCGGGGTGGCGCGTCGCCGCGGCCGCAACCGCCGGGCGGACGAACCGGTTCCTGCACTCACAGAACCGACACCCTGCGCGAGGAGGCCCACATGACCGCGTCCGCCTTCGAGTTCGGCCCGGACGGGACCGTCGTCGACTTCTACGCCCACGACGGCGCCGGCGCCTTCTGGCGCGAGCCGGCCGGGCGCCGGGAACCGGGCGCCGGGCACCCGGACGGGGACCTCCCGCTGCCGTCCCCGGCTCCCGCCCCGTACCCCGCCTCCGGCATCGAGCCGCGCGAACGGCGCCGGCGGGATCTCCGCGCGGCGCTGACCGCGGCCGGCGTCCCGCCGCGCCCCGAGGACCGCGACGCCATCGACCGGCTCAGCGCCCTGCCCGACAGCGCCGTCACCGCCGTCCTGCGCTGGCTGCGGTACACCCGCTGACGCAGGCCCCCGGCTCTCGGGGCGCGGCGCCTCCCGGTCCGTCACAAGCGGAATTTTGCATGCCGTGCATGTTTGCATAGCATGCAACTTGTGTCGGGGAAGAGTGCCGCCGGGGGCGGTCTGCGGGAGCGGAAGAAGCGGGCGACGCGTGCGGCGCTGGCCGAAGCCGCCGTGCGCCTCGCCGCCGAGCACGGCGTGGAGAAGGTCACCGTCGAGGCCATCAGCGCCGCGGCGGGAGTCTCGGTGAGGACGTTCTTCAACTACTTCGACACCCGCGACGACGCCTTCGTCACGATCGACGCCGACGCCCGTGTCCGCATCCGCCGGTCCGTGCTCGACGCCCCCGCCGCCCTCTCCCCGCTGGACGCCGTGCGCGAGGCCATCGGGACGGAGCTCGCCGAGGCCGAGCAGCGGCACGAGCTGTGGCTGCTGCACGCCGAGGTGCTGCGCGCCTCTCCTCACCTCCTGGCCCGCTCGCTCAGCGCGCACATGGCGAACGAGACCGAACTGGCCGAGGCCGTCGCCGAGCGCATCCGGGCCGGTTCCGGCCCCTCGTGCAGCACCCCGGCGGTGACGGCCGCGCCCGCCGCGTCCGACGAGGAACGGCGCGCGGCACTGGACCTCTACCCCCGGCTGCTGGCCGCGATGGCGACCACCGCGGTGCGGGTCAGCCTGGAGCACTGGTGCGCCCGCCAGGAGGAACTCTCCTTCGCCGACGTGTTCCAGGAGACGTTCTCCCTGCTGGCCGCCGGGCTCCCCGCGCCTCCCGCGCGGTGACCCCGCCCGCCGTCCGGCCCACCGACCGCGGCCACCGCCCCTTGCCTGTCACGCGTGTTCCCGGGCACGGACGTCATGTCCGCGCCACGGTCCGCGCGCACCACCGATCATCACTGTCGAAAGAGATGCCGTGACCGCACCTCCGGCGCCCGACCAGGCGCCCACCACCTCCATGACCAACCGTCAGATACTCCAGGCCATGTCCGGCCTGATGGCCGGCATGTTCGTCGCGATCCTGGCCAGCACCGTCGTGTCCAACGCGCTGCCCCGGATCATCGCCGACCTGGGGGCCAGCCAGTCGTCCTACACCTGGGTCGTCACCGCGGAACTGCTCGCGATGACCGCGACGGTGCCCCTGTGGGGCAAGCTGTCCGACCTCTACAACAAGAAGCTGCTCCTGCAGCTCTCCCTGCTCATGTTCGTCGCCGGCTCGCTGCTGGCCGGCTTCTCCCACGGCGTCGGACTGCTGATCTTCAGCCGTGTGGTCCAGGGCATCGGCGCGGGCGGCCTGACCGCCCTCGCCCAGGTCGTGATGGCCGCCGTCATCCCGCCGCGCCGGCTCGGCAAGTACGCCGGCATCTTCGGCGCCGTCTTCGCCGTCGGCACCGTGGCCGGTCCGCTGATCGGCGGTGTACTGGTCGACACCTCGTGGCTGGGCTGGCGCTGGTGCTTCTTCATCGGCGTGCCCTTCGCCCTGCTGGCCATCGTGCTGCTCCAGGCCACGCTGAAGCTCCCCACCGTCCGGCGCGAGGTGAAGATCGACTTCCTGGGCGCCTTCCTCATCGTGGCGGGTGTGTGCGCCCTGCTGATCTGGGTCTCGCTCGCCGGGCACCAGTTCGACTGGGCGTCCTGGCAGACCGCCGCGCTGACGATCGGCGGCGTGCTGCTGCTCGTCGTCGCGGTGTTCGTCGAGGCGCGCACCCCGGAGCCGGTCATCCCGCTCGACATCTTCCGCAACCGCACGGTGACCCTGACCACCGTCGCCAGCCTCCTGGTCGGCGTGGCCATGTTCGGCGGAACGGTCTTCCTCTCCCAGTACTTCCAGGTCTCCCTGGGCAAGTCCCCGACGATGGCCGGGCTGATGAGCCTGCCGATGATCCTCGGTCTGCTGGTGTCCTCCACCGTCGCCGGCCAGGTCATCAGCAAGACCGGCAAGTGGAAGAAGTACCTGGTGGCCGGCGCGGTCGTGATGACCGTGGGCCTCGCGCTGCTGTCCACCATCGACGCGGACACGCACTTCGCCCTGCTCAGCCTGTTCATGGCGGTGCTCGGCATCGGTGTCGGCATGCTGATGCAGAACCTGGTGCTGGCCGCGCAGAACGACGTGCCCGCCGCCGAGCTGGGCGCCGCGACCTCCGTGCTGTCCTTCTTCCGCAGCATGGGCGGCACCATCGGCACCAGCGTCCTGGGCGCGATCCTCGCCAACCGGGTCGCCGACGAGATGGCCAAGGGGCTGAAGGAGGCCGGCATCGCCGGTGCGGCCGGCGGGGGTCCGGGCGGCGAGGGCGGCGTGCCGGACATGACGACGCTGCCCGCCCCGATGCGGTCGATCGTCGAGCACGCCTACGGCGTGTCCACCGCCGACCTGTTCCTCATCGCCACGCCGTTCGCCCTGCTGGCGCTGATCGCCGTGGTGTTCATCAAGGAGAAGCCGCTGAAGACCACCAGCGGCATGGAGCGCCTCGCCGAGGAGTCTGCCGGCGCCTCCGGTGACGGCGCGGCGGCGGACGTGCCCGGCCAGGCGCGCTCCGAGAAGGCCGCGTCGCCGGCGGACAGCGGTCCGACGACGCCGGTCGGCTGACGCGGGGGCCCGGTCGACCCGGTCGACCCGGTCGACCCGGTCGCCCCGGTCGCCCCGGTCTCCTTCGCAGGCTCCCCTTCCGACGGGGCCGCCCGCCCTTCGGGGCGGGCGGCCCCGTCGTCGCGTGTACGGCCGTCGCCGCTGTGGCGGGTCCGTGGTCTGGTCCGCGCGGCCGCCCGTGCCGGATGCTGGGAGGGACGCGGTTCGGGCCGGTGGCCGCGAGGGCCGTCCGGCACGCCGACGGAAGGGGGTGCGGGCCGGTGCGCGACCGTGAGGGCACGGCGCGGAAGGTCGACAGGGGGCGGGAACGGCCGGGGTGCCCGGTCACCCGCGCGGCGGACGGGACCTGGCGGGTGCACGACTACGCCGTGGCCCGTTCGGTGCTGCGGGACCCCGGCACCGTACAGGCCGGTCTCGGCATCGAGACCGTGGAGAAGCTGCCGCGGCGCGTCCGCCGCCCCGTGCTCTACCGGGACGGCCCCGAGCACCGGGAGCACCGCCGGCAGACCGCGCGCTTCTTCACGCCCCGCCGGGTCGACGAGCACTACCGCGGCCTGATGGTGCGTATCGCGACGGAGCAGCTCGCGGCCCTGCGCGCGGCGGGCGAGGCCCCGCTCGCCGACCTCGCCTTCGAGCTGGCCATCGGCGTGGTGAGCGAGGTCGTCGGCCTGCGGTACGGCAGGCCCGGCATCCGCCGGAGGCTGGAGCGTTTCTTCCCGGAGGAGTTCGGCGAACCCGGTCTGACCAGTGCGCGGGGCCTGTACTGGCTGGTGCGGCAGAACGCCGACTGGCTGCGCATCCATCTCGCCGACGTACGCCCCGCCATCCGCGCGCACCGCCGCCGAGAGCACGACGACCTGATCTCCCATCTGATCGCGGAGGGCTGCTCGGACGCGGAGATCCTCGGCGAGTGCCTGACCTTCGCCGCGGCCGGCATGGTCACCACCCGGGAGTTCGTCTGCCTGGCCGCCTGGCACCTGTTCACGGACGCCGGTCTGCTCGGCCACTACCGCTCGGCGGACGAGGCCGGGCGCCTGGCCGTCCTGCAGGAGATCCTGCGGCTGGAACCCGTGGTCGCGCGGCTGCGCCGGCGGGCGGCCACCGCCCTGGAACTGCCCACGGACGACGGGCCCGTCGCCGTACGGCCCGGTGAGGTCGTCGAGATCCACCTCGACGACGCCAACGCCGATCCGCGCGCCGTGGGCGGCGATCCGCTGCGCGTCCGGCCGGGCCGGCCCCTGGAGGCCGGCGTGGGCCCGGTGTGGCTCTCCTTCGGGGACGGGCCCCACCGGTGCCCCGGGGCGCACATCGCCCTGCTGGAGACCGACGTCTTCCTCAGCCGTCTGTTCGCGCTCGACGGCGTCCGGATGACGGCGCCGCCGCGCGTCTCCTTCAAGGACGCCATCGGCGGTTACGAGATCCGGGGACTCACCGTGGGCCTGCGCCAGCGCACCTGACGGCCACGCCGCGCCAGGTGCACGGGCGCGGGACGGCACCGTCCCGTGTCCCGGGCCGCCGCCCACCACGCCGCGCTGCCGTGCCCGCCCCGGGCACCTGGCGCGGCGTGCCGGGTACCGCAGTCCGGTCCGGTGTCCGGTGCAAGGCGGGCGGGGCCTCCCCCGGTCCGGCGCCGCGAGCCCGGTCACGGCCGGGGTGACTCGGCCGGGGATGTTCCGGCCATGACCCGTCGCGGATGCGGACGAGGTCACCGATTAGGGTGCCTCGCATGCCTGCCGTCGCTCCCACCACCCCGACCGGCCTGCCCGAGCGGCCGGACCTGTCCCGTCTGTCCGCCCTGGACGACCTCCCGTTGCTGACCCGTACGGAGGACGGGGGCACCTGGCCGATGCTGCTGTGGGTGCCCGGCGAGCGCATGCGCATGATCTCCACCGCCGTCCTGGGCGGGGGCCTGGCCGAGCGGGACTGGGTGCTCAACGCCCAGGTCCCGCCGGGCTATCCGCGCCGGGACCCCGCGGCGCACCTGGCCGGGATGGCAGCGTCGCTCGGTGTGCGCGGGAACGGCGTCGGGCTGATGACGGCGGCCCGGGTGGCCGACCGGGGCTGCGCGGCGGACGACGGCGTGGTCGCCGTGGTCACGGCGGGCCTCGGCGTGCGCGGCTGGGCCGCGGTGCCCGCCCCCGGCCGCCCGGGGCAGCCGCCGGCGGGCACCGTCAACATCGTCGTGTCGGTTCCCGTGCCGCTGTGCGACGCCGCTCTCGTCAACGCCGTCGCCACCGCCACCGAGGCGAAGGTGCAGGCGCTGCGGGACGCCGGGATCGACGCCTCCGGCACCCCCACCGACGCGGTCTGCGTCGCCGCCGCCCGCCCCGCCCCCGGCCGGGCCGCCGAGGCGTTCGCCGGGCCCCGGTCGGTGTGGGGGGCCCGCATCGCCCGCGCGGTGCACCGGGCGGCGTACGAGGCGTGCGTGCGCGGCGAGCCGGACGGCGGGCGGGCCGGCGGGCACGGCCGGGGGTAGGTCTCCCGGCCCCGGGCGGTCGCCGGCTCCGCGTCACGCGGACCGGCGGAAGGCACCGGAAGGGTCCGGGAGGTGCCGCAAGGGGCCGGTGCGGCGTGCGCCGGTCCGGGCGGTGTCCGGTGCGGAGCAGACGCGCGGCGTGGTACGGAAAGGTGTCCGGCGCGGAAAGGCGTCCGGCGCGGAAGGCCGAGGGGCGCGCGGCGCCTCACGGCGGCCGTGGCGGCCCCGTACGGCGCCGGGTCCCGCGCCCGTCACACGCCCCGGTGCACCACGTGCCCGCCGGTCACGGTGAGCCGTACCGGTGCCTCGGCGACCTCGTCGGCGGGCGCGTCGACGGGGTCGACTCCCAGGGCGGTCAGGTCGGCCCGGTACCCCACGGCGATGCGGCCGGCGACGTCCGCCTCCCCGGCGGCGACGGCCGCGTGGGTGGTGCAGCCCTCCAGGGCCTGCAGGCCCGTCAGGCCTTCCCGCGCCGAGGCCGCGCCCCGGGGCGCCCGCGCGGTGGCCAGCACGGCGCGGGCGTCGTAGGGGGCGATGGGCCAGTCCGAGCCGAGCGCGACGACCGCGCCCGCCTCCCGCAGGTCCCGCAGGCGCCAGGCGCGTCCGGCGCGGCCCTCCCCCAGCCGCCGGGACCACTCGTCGGAGTGGTCGGCACGGGTGTAACCGGTGTGCGGGGGCTGCATGGAGGCGGCGACGCCGAGGCGGGCGAAGCGGGCGAGGGTGTCGTCGGGCACCGACTCGATGTGTTCCACCCGGTGCGCGAAGCGGGCGCCGGCGCCCAGCGTCTCGACCGTGTCGAGGACGTGGCGCACGGCCGCGTCGCCGATGGCGTGGGTCGCGGTGCGCACCCCGGCCCGGTGCAGGCGGCGTACGGCGTCGCTGTAGGCGGAGGGGTCGGGCCAGAACGCCTCGGTGCCCTGCCCGTGGCAGTCCGGGTGCTCCAGCCAGGCGGTGCCGCCCTCGACGGTGCCGTCCATGAAGAACTTCACCCCGCCGACCCGCCAGTGCCGCCCGGCGCGGCGCTGCAGCGCGACGAGTTCGTCCAGGGCCGCCTCGTCGTCACCCGGCATGCACCAGGGCGCGAAGCGCAGCCGCAGCGGCAGGACGGTCTCCTCGGCCACCGAGCCGACGAGGCCGAGGTCGCCGCCGTCCATCACATGGGCGCCGGTGAGCCCGGTGGCGGCCATCGCGGACAGCAGCGCGACCAGCCGGGTGCGGCGTTCGGCATACGACGGCCGGGGCATGACCTGTGCGACCAGGTCCATCGCGGCGTGCTCGACCAGGTGCCCGGTCAGCCTCCCGTCGGCGTCGACCGCGAGGTGGGAGCGCTGCGCGAACGTCCGGGGCCCGGTGACGCCCGCCGCCTCCAGCGCGGCGCCGGTGACGAGGGCCGAGTGCCCGTCGTACAGGCGCAGGAAGGCCGGGGCCCCGCCGAGTACGTCCTCGATCAGCGCGCGGTCGACGGGGCGGCCGCCGAACACGTTGTGGTCCAGGCCGAAGCCCACGACCCAGCCGCCGGTCCGCTCGGCCCCGGCGAGCCGGGCGCGCAGCCCGTCCAGGTCGCGGACGTCGGACAGGTCGAGCCCGGTGGCCATCTCCAGGCCCCACACGGGGTGGCTGTGGCCGTCGGTCAGGCCGGGCACCAGGCAGGCGCCGGCCAGGTCCACGACCTCGGTGCCGGGTCCGCACCAGTCGCGTACGCCGGCCTCCTCGCCGACGTATGCGATCCGGCCGTCGCGCACGGCGACCGCACCGGCGTGCGGGCGGTCCGGGTCGAGGGTGCGGACGCGGGCGCCGGTGAGGACCAGGTCGGCGGTGGGCATGCGGAAGTCTCCTTGCGGACGGGTGGATCGGAACGGTGGTGCGGGGCCCGGGCGGGCGGCGGTCCGGGGCGGTGACGCGGTCAGTCCCCGGGCACGGCGCGCCGCGCGGGCGGGACGGCCCCGGGCACGGCCGACGGCCCGGGCCCGCCTTCGGCCTCGGGTTCGGCCTCAGGGTCGGTCTCGGGTTCGGCGGCGAACCCCTCGTAGACCGCGGGCCGGTGGCGGCGCAGCCACCCCGCGAGGGCGAGCCCGGCGACGAAGACCACGAGGACGAGGGAGGCGAGCACGGTGTTCACCGTCGCCGGGGCACCGGTGAACAGGTCGAGGTGGGTGACCACCAGGGCGAGGGCGGCGGTGAGCAGCGCCGCCGCGGCGACGGGCGCCACCACCGTGCGCAGGGCGCCCTCGCGGTGGGGCACGCGCCGGAAGTACCGGAACACGGCGAGCGCGGCCAGCAGTTGCAGCGCCATCAGGCCGAGCATGCCGGGGGTGTTGACCCATAGCAGCAGCTGCCCGTACGGGTCGGCGCCGGCCGCCGCGAAGCCGAGGACGACGACGGCGCCGAGGACGGTCTGGGCGATGCCCGCGACGTACGGGGAGCCGTGGCGCGGGTGGACCCGGGCCAGCGCCTTGGGCAGGACGCCCTCCTCGGCGAGGGCGAGGCCGTAGCGGTTGATGGCGTTGTGGAAGGCGAGCAGGGACGCCAGGACGCTGGTGACGATCAGGACGTGCATGAGGTCGGCCGCCCAGCCGCCGACGTAGGTGGTGATCGCGGTGAAGAACAGCCCGGCCGGGTCGTCGCCGGCGGCTTCCACGATCTCGGCGTCGCCGAAGGCCTGGATCGCGGTCCACACGACGAACGCGTAGAACAGGCCGAGGAAGGCGACGGCCGCGTAGGTGGCGCGCGGCACCGTGCGGGCCGGGTCGCGGGCCTCGCGGCGGTAGATGACGGTGGACTCGAAGCCGGTGAACGCGGCGAAGGCGAAGGCCAGGACGGCCGCCGTGCCGGGCACGAGCACGTTGCCGGGGGCGAAGGAGGCCGGGGACAGGCCGTGGGCGCCGCCCTCGAGGAGCACGCCGGCGGCGAGCAGGACGAGGATGCCGGTCTCGGCGACGAGGAGGACGCCGAGGACCTTCGCGCCGAAGTCGATGGAGCGGTAGCCCCCGTACCCGATGAGCAGCAGGCCGGCGAGCGAGACGGGCAGCCAGGGCAGGTCGGCGCCGAACAGGGCGTGGGCGGTGTCGTGGGTGGCGCTGCCGAGCAGGCCGTAGACGCCGATCTCCATGCCGTTGTAGCCGATGAGGGCGAGCAGTGCGGCTCCCACGCCGGCGGCCGGGCCCAGGCCGCGGGTGATGTACGCGTAGAAGGCGCCGCCGCTGCGGACGTGGCGGCTCATGGTGGTGAAGCCGACGGCGAAGACGGCGAGGGTGACCCCGGCGAGGAGGTAGCCCACCGGGGCGCCGATGCCGCCGAGGAGGATCGCGAGGGGGGCGACCCCGGCCATGACGGTGAGCGGGGCGGCGGCGGAGACGACGAAGAAGGCGATGTCGGCGGTCCCGAGCGCCCCGGTGCGCAGGGCGGCGGGCGCGGGAGAGCCCGCGGCGGGGCTCGGGCT
The DNA here is from genome assembly GCF_040628835.1 of Streptomyces sp. NPDC006134. Taxonomy (NCBI): domain Bacteria; kingdom Bacillati; phylum Actinomycetota; class Actinomycetes; order Kitasatosporales; family Streptomycetaceae; genus Streptomyces; species Streptomyces sp. NPDC006134. The sequence goes on from NZ_JBEXTV010000060.1 coordinate 11,724, forward strand.
GGTGCTGGTGTCGGGCACGGGGAAGCCCTTCTTGCTGCGTGAGGGACGGAAGGCAGACGTGGGGGGTGTCCGGCGCCGGTAAACCTAAAGGCTTTCGGTTTCCGCAATGTAACCTCCTCTTCAGAGAGCTGGGAAGACCCTTCAGGAAGAGCACACGACATGGGACGGCCGCGCACACCCCTGCTGGACCGGGAGCGCATCACCACCACCGCGCTGGAACTCGTCGACGAGAAGGGCGAGTTCAGCGTCCCGCAGATCGCGCGCCGCCTCGGGGTGCAGACGGGCTCGCTGTACCACCATGTGGACGGCCGGGGCGGCATCGTGGAGCTGCTGCGCGAACGGGTGTCGGCGGCCATCGACGTCGCCACGCTGGACCTCCGGCCGTGGGACGCGGCCCTGGAGGCATGGGCGCGCTCCTACCGCGCCGCCTTCGCCGCACACCCCCGGGCCATCCCCCTGCTGATGACGAACCCCGTCCGCGCCCCGCGCGTCCTCGACCAGTACGAGCGGGCCGTCTCGCTGCTCCTCGACGCGGGCTTCGCCCCGCCGGACGTCATGCCGGTCATCGTCGCGCTGGAGAACGTCGTCCTCGGGTCGGCTCTCGACCTGGCCGCCCCCGAGGCCATGTGGGACGTCGCCGACGGCACGGCCACGCCGCGTCTGGCGGAGGCGCTCGGCGCGGTGGGCGAGGGACGGGCGGACCGGGCCTTCGACCTGGCCCTGGAGGGCTTCCTGTCCCATGCGCGCCGGAGGCTGGAGGAGCACCGGGCCGCCGGCTGACGTCCACCCCCGGCGACCGGACCGCCGGCCGGCATCCATCCCCGGCGACCGGACCGCCGGCCGGCATCCATCCCCGGTGGCCGGACCGCCGGCTGACGCCCCCACCCAATGCCGGGCTGCCTGCTGACGTCCGCGCCCCCGGTGCCGGGCCGTGCCCGGCCGTGCCAGGTCGGCGGTCAGCCCGCCCAGGAGCAGGCCCAGGCCGACATGCCCTGGAGGTCGGCCAGCCGCTCGGCCACGGCGATCTGTTCCTTACGGGTCGCCAGGTCGGCGCGCGGGGCGTACTTCAGGCCGCCGGCCGCGATCCAGCTGGACCGCGAGAACTGCAGTCCGCCGTAGTGCCCGTTGCCGGTGTTCGCCTTCCAGTTGCCCCCGGACTCGCACCGCGCGATGGCGTCCCAGTCCGGTGCGAGGCGGGCGGACGGCGAGGCCGTCGCCGTCCCGGCCGTGGCGCCCAGCGCCACCGTGGCCGTCAGGGTCACCAGTGCGGCCCGGCCGCCGCGCAGGCGGGGGCGGCGGTGACCGCCCGTCATGTCAGCATGTCGCCAGATCATGACCAGACTGTGACACGACATGACGGACCGCGCCGGTCACCGGCGGCCCTCCCTACTCCGGACGGAGCAGACGCGGATCCGCCGGGCCCGCCGGGGCGTCCCGCCGCCACCGGTCGGTCAGCGGACCGAAGGCGGCGCCCCCATCACCCTCGGAAGCGTCGACGCACCCGTCCGGGGCGGGCCCGGATCGGGCCGCAGGACGTGCACGGCAGGACCAGCGAACCGGAATCCGATGCTCCGTCAGTTCCTTTTCCTTTTCTGTGTGTTAGTTCCCTCCGGGGGCATTCGGGAGGCGGGCGGCGGCAGAGGGTCCGCTGCCGGACGACCGTCACGACAGGAGCGTGGTGCATGCGCAGCGGAAGCAGGAAGGCCGGCGTCCTCGCCTCGGCCGGTGCCCTGGCGGGTCTCGTCCTGACCGGATGCGGCGACGACGGCGGCGGCACGGGACGGGCCGCGGACGACGCCTCGCCCAGCAGCAGCGCCGGCGCGCGCGAGGAGGGCACGCAGGAGGTGCGTTCCGCCTACGACCGGACGGCCGAGGCGGAGACGGCGCGGATGACGGTGCGGGTGAGGATGAGCGCCGAGGGCGAGACGGTCACGGCCGACGGCCGGGGCGTGATCGACCTGGCGGAGGGCGACAGCGTCCTGACCGTCACCGCGGGGGGCGAGCGCATGGAGCAGCGGGTCGTCGACCAGGTGCTGTACCAGAAGCTGCCCGACGGGCAGGCCCGGCAGGGCAAGCCCTGGATGAAGGTCGACCTGCGGAAGGCCGCCGGGCAGCAGGGCGCGCAGGGGCAGCCGATCGGCGACCCCGCGCAGTCCGCCGCCTTCGCCAAGGCGATCACCGACCAGGACGTCACCAAGACCGGCACGGCCACGGTCGACGGCGTCGGCACCACCCGGTACCGGGTCACCGTGGACGTCGCCGAGCTGCCCGACGGCGCCGCGTTGCGCAGCCGGCTCGGCGACACCCTGCCGATGCAGATCTGGCTGGACGAGCAGGGCCGGATCCGCCGGCAGCAGATCGACCTGACGGTCAAGGCCCCCGCCTCGGCCTCGGCCGGCCGGCCCGGAAGCAGTGCCTCGCCCCAGCAGGTGAAGATGAGCACGCTGATGGAGTTCTCCGGCTTCGGCACCGAGGTCGACGTCGAGGCACCGCCCGCCGGCCAGGTCACCGACGCGACCGGCAAGGCCGGACAGGGCGGTTGACCTCCGGACGGGGCGGTTGAGGTCGGCCTCCGGCGGCGGGCCGGGCCGGCGCATCGGCGGGGACCGCGCCGCACCCGGTGGACGGCGGGCGGCGGTCCGGCGGCCCCGTCCCCGCTCCCACCCCGCTCGGCTCGCGCAAGGACGGGCCCCGCCTCCCGTGTCCGCGGGAGGCGGGGCCCGTCCTTCTCCGGAGCGTTGGGCAGGCCTTGCACCTGCATCTCCCCGCAGGAAGCGGAGCGTCTTGCCTTGGACCACCAACGCGCGGTCCGCCCGCTTTCGCCGTGGGCGGCTCGCTCATGACCGACCTTAGCCGGGCCGTCCCGGGCCGCGCGCGCCGACGCGGCCGATCGGGTGAGCCGGGCGGCGCCCCGCGCCGGTGTGCGCTCCCGCACCGCGACCCGGAACGGCCGCGACGGCGACGGCCGCACACCTCGCACGGCCGGCGCCTGTCACGCCGGATGCGCGCGCACCACGGCCACGGGGCAGTGGGCGTGGTGCAGCAGGGCCTGGCTGACCGAGCCGAGCAGCAGGCCCCGGAAGCCGCCCCTGCCCCGCGCGCCGGCCACGACCAGCTGGGCTTCACCGCTCGCGTCGATCAGGGCCGCGCGCACCCGCCCCCGGACCAGCCGGGAGCGCACGGTGACGTCCGGGTGGCGCTCGCGGTGGCCGGAGAGCGCCTCGACGAGCACCCGCTCCTCCTCGGCGCGCAGGTGGTCCTCGTCGTACGTCACGAACGGCGGATCGGCGGGGCCGTCGTAGGCGCGTTCGGTGCGGGTGCTCCACACGTGCAGCGCCAGCAGGTCCGCGCCGCGCAGGGACGCCTCGGCGAAGGCGAACGCGACGGCTCCCTCCCCGGCCGGCGAGCCGTCGGCCGCCAGCAGCACGGGCCCCGCCGGATCCGGGCCGCCGCGCACCACCAGCACCGGGCAGCGGCCGTGGGCGGCCAGGTGCACGCCCGTCGAGCCGAGGAGCAGGCTGCCGAAGGCGCTCAGGCCCCGGCTGCCGACCACCACCAGCGAGGCGGTGCGCGACTCGATCTCCAGGACCGTCACCGGTTCGCCCACGACGACGTCCCGGGCGACCTCCACGCGGGGTGCGGCCTCACGGGCCCGCCGCTCCGCCTGGGCCAGGGTCCCGTCGACCATCTCGCGCAGTCCCGCCACGGCCGGGTTCCACGGCCGTACGTGGGGCGGCACGCGCACCGAGGGGCCGCCGAAGGCGTGCACCAGCCGCAGCTGGGCGCCGCGCAGGGCGGCCTCGCGCGCCGCGACCTCCACCGCGGCCAGGCTGGAGGGCGAACCGTCCACCCCGACCACCACCGGGTTCACCATGACAGCGCCTCCTCGCCGTGAGGCCGGTCTCCGCTCCCCCACCTGCCAGGTTCCCCCGCCCCCGGTGATCAGTCCGGCAGCGCGAGGCGGCAGGTGTCGCCCGGACGGACGCGGACCGTGCGGTCGGGGAGACGGACCTCGATGGGGACGGGGTCGGAGGACGGTACGGCGATCTCCAGCAGGCCGTGCTCCAGCCGCAGCCGTACGCCCCAGTCGCCCTGGTAGCGCAGGGAGAAGCCGTAGGAGGACAGCTCCGGCAGCGGCACGGGGTCCAGCCACAGCGCCCCGGCGCGGGTCTCCAGGCCGGTCAGGCCCCGCTGGACGAGGTCGAGGGTGCCGGCCATGGCGCCGAGGTGGATGCCCTCGCCGGTGGTGCCGCCCTGGAGGTCGGCGACGTCCCCTTTGAGGGCCTCCTGGCAGAACGTCCATGCCTCGGCGCGGCGGCACCGGGCCAGGACCCAGCCGTGGACCAGGCCGCTGAGGGTGGAGCCGTGGCTGGTGCGGGCCAGGTAGTGGTCGACGGTGCGCTGCCAGGTCGCCTCGTCGAGCCGGTAGCCCAGCCGTTCGAACAGTCCGCGCAGTTCGGCCGGGGAGAAGAGGTAGCCGAGCATCAGCACGTCGGCCTGTTTGGACGCCCGGTAGCGGTTGACGGTGTCGCCCTCCGCCTCCAGGATGCGGTCCAGCCGCCGGATGTCGCCGTACCGCCCGCGGTACTCCTCCCAGTCGAGTTCGGCGAGGTCGCCGTACCCGTCGAACTGGCTGATGACGCCCTCGTGGAAGGGGACGTGCAGGGTGCGGGAGACGTTCTCCCACCGCTCCAGTTCGCCGCCGTCCAGGCCGGTGCGCTCGGCCAGTTCGCGCCGGCGGGGTTCGGGCAGGGCGCGCAGCACCTCCAGGGTGCGGGCGAGGACCCAGGCGGCGGTGACGTTGGTGTAGGCGTTGTCGTCCAGGCCGGGTTCCCCGGCGCCGGGGTAGGCGTCGTGGTACTCGTCGGGGCCGACCACGCCCCGGATGCGGTGCCGCCCCAGGCGGGCGTCCCAGGTGGCGGAGTCCGCCCAGAAGCGGGCGATCTGCAGCAGCATCTCGGCGCCCTTGGTGTGCAGGAACTCGGCGTCGCCGCTGGCCTCGCAGTACTGCCACACGTTGTAGGCGATCGCGGATCCGACGTGGTGCTGGAGGTGGGAGTGGTCGGGCAGCCAGCGTCCCGAGCGCGGGTTGAGGTGCAGTTGCTGGGTCTCCTCGCGGCCGTCGCTGCCGCTCTGCCACGGGTACAGCGCGCCGCGCCGCCCGATCGCGCGGGCGGTGGCGCGGGCCCGGTCCAGGCGGCGGTGCCGGTAGTGGAGCAGGGCGCGGGAGACCTCGGGGAAGTGCAGGTTGAGGTAGGGCAGGACGAACAGCTCGTCCCAGAAGACGTGGCCGCGGTAGGCCTCCCCGTGCAGTCCCCGGGCGGGCACGCCGGCGTCCAGGTCGGCGGTGTGCGGGGAGAGGGTCTGCAGGACGTGGAACAGGTGCAGGCGCAGGATGCGGCCCGCCTCGCCGGGGACCTCCAGTTCGGCCCGGCGCCACAGCTGGTTCCACGCCGTGTGGTGGGAGCGCAGCAGCTCGTCGAAGGCGGGCGCCGCCGCCACCCGGTCCACGGCGGCCTGGAGCGGATCGCTGATGGCCGCGTCGCGGGAGGTGTGCAGGGCGACCGCCTTGTCGACGACGGCGGTGCGGCCGGGGGCCAGGTGCAGCCGCATCCGCTGCACGGCGCGGGGATGCTCGTGCGCCGCGGCCACGGGGACGCCGGCCGTGACGCGGGCCGCCAGGCCGATCCGGATGTCGGAGGTGCGGGTGCGGCAGCGCAGCCACACCGTGTCCGGGGCGGCGTCGCCGGTGTGGACGTGGGTGAGGTGGCGACCCTCCAGTTCCCGGTAGCGCGCCACCCCGGCGTTGGTGACGCCGCCGTCGAGCGCGGCCTCGACGTCGAGGGCGACGGCGGCGCCCTGGACCGTCAGCTCGGTGCGCAGCGCGGCCAGGTGGGGGTCGGCCATGTGCACCAGGCGCCGCTGGCGCACGTCCAGCACGCGTCCCTCGCCGAGCCCGTAGCGGGTGTGGCGTTCCAGCAGGCCGCAGTCGAGGTGGACGATCTGGTGGTGGGCGAGCACGGGTGCCGTGTCCGGGGTGAGCCAGTCGCCGCCGGGGAGGCGGAAGCGCAGCGGCAGCCAGTTGGGCAGGTTGACCAGGTCCTCGTTCTCCACCCGGCGGCCGGCGACGGTGGAGGTGAGCCGGTTGTAGCAGCCGGCCGCGTACGTGCCGGGGTAGTGCACGTCGTCGGCGGCGCACTCGGGCAGGGCCCCGCGGGTGGCGACGTAGCCGTTGCCCAGCGTGCACAGCGACTCCCGCAGCCGCTCGGCCGCGGGGTCGTATCCGTCGTACTGCCAGGTCCAGGCCGTCACTGCGGTGGTGTCCTCCCGTGGGGCGGGGGTGGGGGCGACGGGCGCGCCCGACGCCGGTGCCCGGGTGCCCGATGGGGCCTCCCGGGTCGTGCCGGGGCCGGTCCGCACCCCGGACGGGAGCCCACCGGTGACCGGACGCACCTGGGTCCAGGGTGCGTCCGGTGGCGGGACCGTGCCCGGTGACCGGCCCCGGACGGGTGCGGACCGGCCGGGGCGCGGCGCGGCGGTGGGGCCGGGCCGCCCCGGCGGCGTCCGGTCCGGCGTACGGGGTGCCCTTCGGCGGGCGCGCGGTGTTCCGGTCCTCCCGCGGCTCGGGTGAGTGCGACGGGCCCGGCGGGCTCGACGGAATCGGCTGAATGGACGAAATCGACGGAATCGACGGAATCGACGGACGTCCGGTACGGCGGTGCCGTGCGGGGCGGCTCCCCCGCGCGGCACCGCCGTCCGGCCGCTCAGATCCCGAACGGCGCGGCGTAGCGCACGGTCCCGGCGGGCAGCGGACGGGCGGCGTCGAGGGTGAGGGCCATCAGGGCCTCGTCCGGGACGTCGATGCTCAGCCGGATGCCGTGGGCCGAGGCGCGGGTGAAGCCGAACCGGGGGTAGTACGCCGGGTGCCCCAGGACGACGACGTGGTGCTCGCCCCGGTCCCGGGCGGCGGCCAGCGCCGCGCGGACGGCCGCGGAACCGGCGCCGCGGTTCTGCCACTCGGGACGTACGGCGCAGGGCGCCAGGCACAGGGCCGGGCTGTCGCCGATGTGGCAGCGGGTCAGCAGCGCGTGGCCGACGGGCCGTCCGCGGTCGTCCGCGGCGACGACGGACAGGCCGTCGATCCACGCGGCCGGGTCGGCGCGCAGGGCGTCCACGAGGTCGGCCTCCTCGGCGGTGGGGAAGGCGGCGAGGAGGAGGTCGCGCAGGGCGGGGATGTCGGCGCCGGTCTCGGCGCGCGTGGTCCACAGGTCGCGCATGGTGGGTGCGGATCCGTTCTGTGTGGTGTTCGTGTGGGTGCCCCGCGAGCTCACGCTCCCGGCGGGGCGGGACGGAACGAGATCAGGCCACGGCCCGGGACGTGAGGGAGACCCGGGCGCTGCGCACGGTGGCCATGGGCGCGGTCATCGGCCTCACCTCCCTCGGGGGTTCCTGCCGGGCGGCTCCCGCCGGCACACGAACGAGCGCCAGTCTACTCGCCCGCTCCGGCGGCCCGCGGGACGACCTCCTCGCGTGCCGGCCTCCTCGCGTGCCGGGCGCCACGGCCGGGCGCGCGTACGAGCAGCGCGTACGGGCGGCGCATACGGGAGCGGGGCAAACAGGAGCGGCGCTTATTAGACATTCCGTCAAGTTACCGAACCGTAACATGCTTGCCGCTACCGCCGGTAACCCCTGTCCCGGTACGGTCCCGTCACCCCACAGGAGCAGCGCGAGCACACCGCCGGGCGGCCGTGCCTCCACGCGCCTGCACGGCCGCCCGCCCCACGGCCGTCTCCCGCCGGACCGCGGACGACCGGTCCGGCCCGTCCCTCCCCAGGAGGTTCGCCATGCCCGTACGCAGACGTCTGCTCGCCGCGGCGGTCACCGCGGCACTCGCCCTCGGCGCCCAGGCCGTACCCGCCGCGGCCGGTGCGGCACCGGCCGCGGAGGTGTCCCGCGACGTCACCGTCCCCGCCTTCTACACCCCGCCCGCCACCCTGCCCGAGGCCGACGGCGCACTGGTGCGGACCGAGCCGCTCCGGCTGGCGCTGAGCCTGCCGAGCCTGGGCGGGCCGCTGCCGGGCAAAGCGACCCGGCTGATGTACAAGTCCACGGACTCCACCGGCGAGCCCGTCGCCGTGACCGGCGCCTACATCGAGCCGGCCGCGGACTGGCGGGGTGGCGGGCCGCGCCCGCTGGTCGCCGTCGCGCCCGGCACCATGGGCCAGGGCGACCAGTGCGCCGCCTCGATGGGCCTGGAGCACCCGTTGAAGATCGACGGCGACACCGTCTCGGTCGGGTACGAGGACCTGTCGGTCTACCGGCTGCTGGCCCGCGGCATCGCCGTCGTCGTCACCGACTACGTCGGCCTCGGCGCCACGGACCGGCTGCACACCTACGTCAACCGCGTCGACGGCGCGCACGCCGTGCTGGACGCCGTGCGTGCCGCGCGCGCCCTCGACGGCGCGTCCGTCACCGCCGATTCCCCGGTGGGGCTGTTCGGCTACAGCCAGGGGGGCGGGGCCACGGCCGCCGCCGCGGAGCTCCAGCCCGCCTACGCCCCGGACGTCCGGCTCGCCGGCACGTACTCCGGGGCGCCGCCCGCGGACCTGACCGAGGTCACCGAGGCGATCGACGGCAGCGACCTGGCGGGCGCCCTGGGCTGGTCGCTGAACGGCTTCCTCCAGACGGAGCCCTCCTTGCGGCCCATCGCCGAGCGGTATCTCAGCGACGCGGGCCGCGAGGCCCTGGAGGACCTGGCGACCAGGTGCGTCGGCGACGCGCTGTTCGCGTACGGCTCCGCCCGCAGCACGGCCTGGACGACCACGGGGCAGTCGGTCGGCGACATCATCGCCGCCGAGCCCGCCCTGCAGGACTTCCTCGCCGAGCAGCGCATCGGCGCGCGGAAGCCCAGCGGCCCGGTCCGGGTGGCCACCGGCGTCAACGACGACCTGGTCCCGCACGCCCAGTCCCGCCGGATGGCCGTCGACTGGTGCCGGCTGGGCGGGAACGTCACCTACGCCCCGGTGATCCTGCCCGACGTCGGCCGGGGGCTGCTGAACCACTTCGGCCCGCTCCTCGGCGACCAGGGCGACGCCATCGCGTGGCTCACCGACCGGCTCTCCGGCGATCCCGCCGCCTCCAACTGCCGGGCGCTGCCCCTCCTGCCCTGACCGGACCTGCCGCCCGGACCGCCCCGGGTCCGGGCCCCGGCCCGCACTCCTCCGCGCTGTCGGGGCAGGGCCGCGGCTCCCTCACCGCACCGCCGTTCCCCCTCCCCGCGCCACCGGTCACCGGTCACCGGTCACCGAGGCTTCGTGGCCGAGGCTTCGTGGCCGTGGCTTCGTGGCCGTGGCTTCGTGACCGCGGCTTCGTGACCGCGGCTTCGCACCGACGACCGCCTCCGCCTCGCCGTTGCACACGCCAAGCCCCGTTCACCGGTGCCGGCACGGCCGCCCGCCTCGGGGCGGTCCGGCTCGGCCGGTCCGGTCCGGCCGTTCCGGTCCGGCCGTTCCGGGTGGCCGACGTCACGGCTTCAGCGGTCCCCGCAGGTTCCCGTACCCCGTGCCGCCGGGTGCGGGAACCCGGCGGCCGCGCTGGACGCCCGCCACCCGGGTGACGCACGGGACACGCGCACCGGCGTGTGGGCCCGCGCGAAGCCGGGCAGCAGCCCTGACATGCGCCGCATGATCACAGAGGCGCAGAATTCGCGTAGGCGAAGAGTGTGCAGCAAGAGAAAGGCGGCAGCGTGAGTGACGCCAAGCCCGACGGACGGCTCGGCCCGCGGGGCCGGGCGAGGATGCCGAAGACGGTCGCCGACATGCCGCGGCAGGTCCGCGAGGAGCTGATCCGCCGGCTCCACCGGAAGAAGGGGGCCTTCCGCGAGGAGGACGTCCAGGTCGTCGAAGGGCCGCTGCTCAAACGCGCGGTCGGCGCCTCGGCGCTCGGCAACTGCATGGAGTGGTTCGACTTCGGCGTCTACAGCTACCTCGCCGCCACCATCGGCAAGGTGTTCTTCCCCGGCGCCTCCCCGGGCGCCCAGCTGATCTCCTCGTTCGCGACCTTCGCCGCGGCGTTCGTGGTGCGCCCGCTCGGCGGCCTGGTGTTCGGCCCGCTCGGCGACCGCATCGGCCGGCAGAAGGTGCTCGCGACCACCATGATCATGATGGCGATCGGCACCTTCTCCATCGGCCTGATCCCCGGTTACGCGACCCTCGGCATCGCGGCCCCCGTCCTGCTGCTGCTCGCCCGTATGGTCCAGGGCTTCTCCACCGGCGGCGAGTACGGCGGTGCCACCACCTTCGTCGCCGAGTACTCGCCGGACCGCCGGCGCGGTTTCCTCTCCAGCTGGCTCGACTTCGGCACCTTCGTCGGCTACGCGCTCGGCTCGGCGCTGGTGACCCTGCTGAACCTGGCGCTCACGGACGACGAGATGCTCTCGTGGGGCTGGCGCGTCCCGTTCCTGATCGCCGGTCCGCTCGGCCTCATCGGCCTGTACATGCGGCTGAAGCTGGAAGAGTCCCCGGCCTTCCAGAAGCAGCTCGACGAACACGAGAAGAGCCTCGCCCAGGCGTCGGCGGGCAGCGAGTTCAAGACCATCGTCCGCAGGCACTGGCGTGCGCTGCTGGTCTGCATGGGTCTGGTGCTGCTCTACAACGTCACCAACTACATGGTCACCGGCTTCCTGCCGACCTACCAGACGGAGACCCTGGGCCGCTCCACCAGCTTCGCCGACCTGCTGGTGCTGATCGGCATGGTGTGGATCGTGCTGCTGATCACCTTCCTCGGCCGGCTCAGCGACCGTATCGGCCGCCGCCCGGTGTACGCGGTCGCCGCCGTCGCGATGATCGTCCTGGCCGTGCCGGCCTTCCTGCTGCTGAAGGCGGACGGGACCTGGAAGCCGGTCGCCGGTGTGCTGGTGCTGTCCACCCTGCTGGCCTGTTTCGCCGCGCCAAGCGCCGCCACCCTGCCGGCGCTGTTCCCCACCGCCGTCCGGTACGCGGCCATGGGCATCGGCTTCAACTTCGCCGTCGCCGCCTTCGGCGGCACCACCCCGCTGGTCACCGAGGCGCTGGTGGAAGCCACCGGCAACGACCTGGTGCCGGCCTTCTACCTGATGGCGGCCGGGCTGATCGGCCTGATCACGGTGAGGTTCCTGCCCGAGAGCGCCCAGGTGCCCCTCAACGGCTCGCAGCCGCTGGTCGGTTCGCGTCAGGAGCTGCGGGAGCTGATCACGACCTCGAAGGACCTCTACCGCTTCTCCAAGGAGCACTCCGGCCCGCGGTGAGGCACCCGGGCGGGCCCCGGGCTGCGGCCCCGACGGCCCGGCCGAGCGCGGACACGGACAGCGCCCGCACGGCCAGGGCGCCGAGCGGCACTCCGCCGGTTCAGTCCCGCCCGGCCGCGGGCGGCGGGGTCATCACCCAGCGGATGGTCCGGATCAGCGCCTGTCCGGCCGGCCGTACGGCGATGTCCTCGGCCAGCGGGACGCGCGGCAGCCCGAGCAGCGTGCGCGCCCACGGCGGCAGGGTGACGACCGCGGCGGCGGCGAGCACCCCGTAGACAGGGCGGGCCGGCAGCGGCAGCGGCGGCTGGAACAGCAGGAACCGCGCGGCGGCGCGGGCTTCCTGCGTGGCCCGCAGCTCGGGCCGGTAGGCGTCCAGCTGGCCGGCCAGTTCCCGGCGAGTGCGCGGCGGGTCGATCACGCCCAGGGCCGTCGCGACGCGCGCCGTGTCGGCGACGTAGGCGTCGTAGCCGGCGGCGTCCAGCGGGTGGGCGCCGTAGCGTTCGTGGGCGCGCAGGAAACTGTCCGTCTCGGCCAGGTGGACCCACTTCAGCAGGTGCGGGTCGGCCGCGTGGTACGGCACGCCCTCGGCCGTCGTACCGCGTATCCGCTCGTGGATGCCGCGGACGTGGTCGACCGCCCGCCGGGCGTCGTCGGCGGTGCCGTACGTCGTCACGGCGAGGAATGTGCTGGTGCGCTGCAGCCGTCCCCAGGGGTCGCCGCGGTAGCCGGAGTGCGCGGCCACGGCGGCCATGGCCAGCGGGTGCAGCGACTGGAGCAGCAGGGCCCGTACGCCTCCGACGAACATCGAGGCGTCGCCGTGCACGACGCGGATGGGGCGTTCCGGGCCGAACCACCGGGGTCCGGGGGTGCCGTGGATGCGGGCGCGGTTGGCCGGTCCCTCCGGGCCCGCGACCCGGCGGAACAGGGCGCTGCCCAGGCGCTCACGCGCCGCCGCCAGCACGGCCGGTTCCCCGTCCATGCCCCAAGTGTCCGCCATGGCCGGTCCTTCTCCGCCACGCCGGACCGCGGATTCAGCGGGCACGGCGGATTCAGTGGACACGGCGGGTACGGCGGGTACGGCGGGCAGGACGGCCGGGGTGGACGGGCCGGGCGGGCCGGGCTCAGCGGCCGGCCGGTGCGTCCCCGGTGTTCCCGGCGTCTCCGGCGTCTCCGATGTCCCCGGTGTCTTCGGTGTCCCCGCGCTCACGGTCCGAGGCCGGCCACACGTAGGGCAGGTCGTCGGGCACGTCCGGGAAGAGGGCGGCATAGGCGGCCGGGTCCTTGCGGACCAGCGCCGAGCGGTGGCTGCGGTGGAAGGCGGCGTCGCCGAGCCAGGGCGGCAGCTCCCCGGCCGCCGCCAGTTCCCGCTGGTCGCGCACCGGCCTGCCGGGGCGCCGGGCGGCGAGGCCCGCGACGAGTGAGGCGGCGCAGCTGTCCTGGTGGCCGTGTTCCCGCCAGACCCGGCAGACCTCCAGGCCGTACCGGACCAGCGCCTCCTCGTAGCCGGCCCACATGCGCACCGCGGGATGCCGGCGCCAGCCGTAGCCCGGCACGGTCAGCCCGCGCAGGATCTGGAGGGCCTCGACCCGCTGTTTGCCGAGCCGGCGGCGGTCCAGGACGAGCGCCGAGTCCCGGAAGCCGGGGTGGGGCAGGAACGTCTGCACGGCCGTCGTCCCCGCGCGTCCCGCGTCACTTCTCCCGCCGGTCGGACGGCCCGCGGACCGCCCGTCCGGCGGCCCCGGGCCGCCGGGTGGTCTTCCGCCCGGCCGCGCCCCCCGCGCCCCCGGCGTCCTCGATGTCCTTGGTGTCCTCGGTCATCTTCCGGATCTCCTCGTGCGGCGTGCGGGCGGTGCGTGGACGGCGCCGCCGTCCTGGTGGCGAGTCTGACGGGGGCTCCACGGCGCGGCAACCGGTGCGCTCGCGCCCCGGCGCGCCGGGCGCGGGCCCGGCCGGTCAGCCGGGGTTCCGGCCGAGGGCACGCAGGTGGCGGCGGCGTTCGGCGTAGGCGAGGTCGTCGCGCCAGAGCCGGGCGGCGGCGGCGCGCATCAGGGGGCGCAGGGCCGGGGCCAGGCGGCGGGCGAGGGCGAAGCCGGGCCGGCCGGAGGTGGCGAGGACCGCTTCGACGACCGCGGTGCGGGGCCTGCCGTGGCCGTCCGCGTCCAGCGGCGTGGCATGGGTCTCGACGACGGAGCCCGTTCCCTCGCCGTCGGTGATGCGCATGACCACGGTGCGGGGTCCGGGCGCGGTGAACTCCGCGCGGACGGGGACGACGAGGCGGCGGGTGAGCCGGAAGGAGACGTCGACGACGAAGCGGTCGTCCTCGTCGTCGCCGTCACCGTCGCCGGGTTCCCCGACCACGGTGAGGTCGGCGAAGGAGTGCGGGTGGAACCAGGCGCCGTGCCACGGGTCGAGACGGTTGGCGATCACGTCCTCGGGCGCGCAGACCCCCACGCCCTGCCAGACGGAGGTGAGGGCGGTCGGCAGCGGTGGCCGGGCGGCCGGTACGGGGACGGGTGTGGGCTGTTCTCCGCCGGCGGCGTCCAGGCGGACCCAGACGAGCACCCCGTCGTCGTGGACGGGCAGCGGCTCCCAGCCGGCGAACGCCGTGCCGTCCAGGGCGAGTCCGTGCCAGTGGCAGACGAGGGTGCCGCAGCGCACCGGACTGGCGGCCAGCGGGGCCCCGAGGTGGGGGCAGGCGCCGGGTCCGCCCACCAGGCGTCCGCGCGCGTCCCGCCAGACCACGACCTCCAGCCCGGCGACGGTCCGGGCCAGCGGGCGGTCGGGCCGTACGCCGGTGGCGGCGCCGACGACGTACCAGTTGCCCGAGGGGCGGGCCAGCGCCCGTTTCAGGGCGCCGGTGATGACGGCGGGCCGTGCCTGGCGCCAGGTCGGGGGCTGGCGGTCCCAGGGGTCGGGACGCCTGCGCAGCCGCAGCGGGTAGCGGCCTGAGCGGGGACCCGAGCGGTGGTCGGAGTGGGAGCGGTGGTCGGAGTGGGAGCGGTGGTCGGAGTGGGGGCCGGGACGGGGGTCCCTCCCGTGCTTCATCCGGTCTCCCTGGTCTCTTGGGTCTTGCGGATCTCGTACGTCTCGCTCATCTCGTACGTCCCGCACGTCTCATACGTCCCGCACGTCTCATACGTCCTACACGTCTCGCGCGTTTCGCACGACTCGCACGTCTTGCACGCCCTGCATGTCTCGCACATCTCGCACGTCTCATGGGACTCGTGCATCGCGTGCGCCGCGTGTTTTGTCTCTTGTGGGCCCTGCCGGCAGGGCGTCGGCACACCGGCCGGGGCCGGCGGGGCGGGCGGGGTGGGTCCTGCGCGCAGGCGGGCGGCCAGCACGCGGGCGAGTCCGTCGGCCGCCACGGCCGCCCGCCGCCGGGCCGGGACCACCGCGCGCCGGTGCAGCACCGCGTACCCGTCCTCGGCGATGGCGTCGAGGATGTCCCGGTAGAGGACGTACGCGGTGCGGATGCACGGCCGCGCCACCGGGTCCAGCATCGCCAGGCCGGGCGCGGCCTCGCGGTAGACCCGCCGGGTCAGGTCCTCGGCGGCCCGCAGCGCGGCGGTGATGCGCGGGTCGTGGGCGCCGGTGCTGCGGCTCCACCGCAGCAGCTCCCGGTCCACGCCGTGCGCGGCCAGCAGGTCCGCCGGGAGGTAGACACGGCCCCGGTCCAGGTCCTCGCCGACGTCCCGCAGGAAGTTGGTCAGCTGGAACGCCACCCCCAGGGCGGCGGCGTGCGGGGCCGCCTCGGCGCGGGGCGCGACGGTGCCGAGCACGGGCAGCATCTGCAGGCCGATGACGGCGGCGGAGCCGTGCATGTAGGCACGCAGGTCGTCGTAGGTCGCGTACGCGGTGACCGTCAGGTCGCTGCGCATCGACGCCATGAAGTCGGTGAAGTGCGCGGGGGCGATGCCGTAGCGGGCGGCGGTGTCCGCCACGGCCCGCACCACGGGCTCGGCCACCGGCCCGCCGCCCGTCAGGGCCTGCCGCAGCCGCGCGTCGAGCCGGGCCAGGGCGGCGGCGCGTTCGGCGTGGCCGGCCCGGGTGCCGAGGTCGTCGACGATGTCGTCGGCGAAGCGGGCGAAGCCGTACAGGGCGTGCACGGCCGGCCGGCGGCCGGGAGGCAGGAGCCGGGTGGCGAGGAAGTAGGTGCGTCCGTGGCGGGCGTTGAGCCGGCGGCACCGGGCGTAGGCGGCGCGCAGCGCGGGGTCGGTGATGCCGGCGGCGTCGAGTTCGCGGCGGGTCATCGGTGCCCGGCCTCCACCCGGCGGCGGGAGCGGGAGGGATGAGAGGGACGGGAGGGAGGTCCGGTGATGCGGGCGGCGGCGAGCTTGCCGGAGATCAGGACGGTGGGCACGCCGACGCCCGGTGTGGTGCCGCAGCCGGCGAGGACCGCGTTGCGCAGGCCGCGCACCAGGTTGCGGGGGCGGAACGGGCCGGTCTGGGCGAAGGTGTGGGCCACCGAGAACGGCGTTCCGGCGGCGTGTCCGTGCGCGGCCCAGTCGGCGGGTGTCACCAGGCACTCCTCCTCGATGGCGGCGGCGATCTCGGACAGGCCCCGGCGGTCGAGGGTGGTGAGGAGGCGGTCGCGGTAGCGGGGGGCGAGCGCGCGCCAGGTCTGCGGGGACGGTCCGATGTCGGTGTTGGGGCAGGGGGCCAGGACGTAGTGCAGGTGGCGGCCCTCGGGGGCGAGGCCGGGGTCGCCGGCCGTGGGGCGGGTGATCAGCAGGGACGGGTCGGTCATCAGGGTGCCGGTCCGGGTCAGCTCGTCGAACGTGCGCCGCCAGGCGGCGCCGAAGGAGAGCGTGTGGTGGGCGAGGTGGGGCCAGGTGCGGGTGGTGCCGGCGTGCAGGACGACCGCCGAGGGCGCGTGCCGCAGCGGGAGCGGGCGGCGCGGGCGGCGGCCCAGCAGCCGGTGGGCGAGGGGCAGGTCGGGGGTGAGGACGACGGCGTCGCAGGGGATGCGGCCGTGGGCGGTGACGACGGCCGTGATCCGGTCGCCGGACCGCTCCAGGTGGCTGACCTCGTGGCCGAAGCGCAGGTCGGCCCCGGCGTCGGCGGCAGCGGCGGCCATGGCGCGCGGCAGGGCGTGCATGCCGCCGCGCGGGAAGTACACGCCCGCCACGGTGTCCATGTAGGCGATGACGGCGTAGGCGGCCAGCGCCCGGGCCGGGGCCACACCGGCGTACAGGGCCTGGAAGGAGAACACCCGTTTCAGGCGCTCGTCGGTCAGGAACCGCCCGATGCGCGCGTCGAGCCGGCCGAAGCCGCCGAGCGCGGCGAGCCGGGCCAGGTCGCGCGCCGAGCCGGGGGCGAGCAGGTCCAGCGGCGAGTCGAAGTCGGCGTCGACGAAGCGGCGCATCTGCACGGCGTACAGCCGCGTCAGCCAGGTGCGCAGCCGCCGGTACCCGGCCGCCTCGCGCGGGCCGGCGAACCGTTCCACCTCCGCCTCCATGGCGGCCGCGTCGGTGTGCACGTCGAGGGTGCTGCCGTCGGCGAAGCAGGCCCGGTAGGCGGGGTGCAGCGGCAGCAGTTCGACGCGGTCGCGCAGCCGCTCGCCGACGGCCGCGAACGCCTCGTCGGCCAGGTGCGGCATGGTCAGCACGGTCGGGCCCGTGTCGAGGAGGTATCCGCCGAGATCGCGGCGTCCGGCCCGGCCGCCGGGCAGCCCGTCCCGTTCCACGACGGTGACCCGGCGCCCGGCGCCCAGCAGGTGCAGGGCGGCCGACAGCCCGGCGAGCCCCGCCCCGACCACCACGACGTGATCGGTGGGACCGGGCATGGTCCGGGTCATCGGCGGTCCTTTCGGGCGGCCGGCGGTGGGGCGTCGGCGCTGCTGGGTCGCATCCCGGGTCCTCTCGTCGTCGGTCCGGGCAGTGAGCCGGTGCCTGGCCGTTCGGCCGGCCGGGACGTCCCGGTTGCGCCGCCGGGCGGGCACCGGCGGGCGGATGCCGGTCACGGCGGCCGGGCGGCACCGTGCGCCTCCCGTGCCCCGGGGGCACGCCGTGGCCGGGCGGCCCCGGTGCTGTCGCCGTGCGGTACGGCGTCATGCCTTCCCCGTCCGTGTCCGGCCCGAAGCCGCCGTCGCCCGATCATGCGCGTCGGCCACCCGTCCGGCGGGCAGCCGGCTCGGTCGGCTCCCGCGCGCCGCGCGTCCGCGAGCGGGCCGGCGGGGGAAACTCCGCCCGACACCCTCCGGGCGTGTGCCGGGCGTCCGGCACCCGTTCGGCCCCCGTCCGGCCGTGGACGGTCCGGCCGGCTCCCCGCGCGGGCCCGCAGGGGATCCGCAAGGAAACCGCAGGGGATCCGCAGGGGATCCGCAGGGGATCCGCACCGGAGTGCCGGAAAGGAGCCGTACCGGAGAGGGCCCGGACCGGAGGGACGCGGGACCCGAGGAGACCAGGGCCGAAGGGACGGACACCGGGCACCCGGCCGGAAGGACGCCGGACGAGACGAAGGGAGGACGGCCGTGCCGGAGACGGGCGCGGGGCAGGGGACGGGCACCCGGCGGGCGTCCGGCGCCGTGCCGGCGGCGGACATCGTCATCGTGGGGGCCGGGGCGGCGGGCCTGTCGCTGGCGCACCGGCTGCCGGAGACCGCCGCGGGATGCCGCCCGGCCCCCTCCGTCGCCCTCGTCGATCCGCCGGACGGCCCCCTGCGGGCGCCGCGCCGCACCTGGTGTTTCTGGGAGGCGGGCACGGGCCGTTTCGACCCGGCCGTGACGGCGTCGTGGGAGTGGCTGCGGGTGCGGGACCGGAACGGGGCGGCCGTCCGGCGGCACATCGCGCCGGTGCGCTACAAGATGATCCGTTCGGACGACTTCGAGGCCCTGGTCGACCGCGATCTGCGCGATCCGGGGGAGGCGTCGCGGGTCCGCCGGGTGGAGGCCGCCGTCGACACGGTGGCCGTCCTGCCGGACGGGACGGCGGAGGTGCGGGGCACGGACGCCGCGGGCGTCCCGGTCCGGCTGCGGGCCCGCTGGGTCTTCGACTCCCGCCCGCCGCCCCGCCCGCCCGCGGCCCGCACCCGTCTCCTCCAGCACTTCCGGGGCTGGTTCGTGCGCACACGCCGGCCGGCGTTCGACCCGGAGGTGGTCGACCTGATGGACTTCCGCACCCCGCAGCCCGCCCATGGTCTGTCCTTCGGGTACGTCCTGCCCACCGGCCGCCGCACCGCCCTGGTCGAGTACACCGAGTTCGGTCCCGCCCCGCTCACGGCCGACGCGTACGACGCCGCCCTGGAGCACTACACGCGGCACGTCCTCGGCATCGGCGACGCGCAGGTGCTGTCGACCGAGCAGGGGGTGATCCCGATGACCGACGCCGTCCTCCCCCGGCGGACCGCCGGCCCGGTCTTCCGGATCGGTGCCGCGGGCGGGGCGACGCGCGCCGCCACCGGGTACACGTTCGCCGCCGTGCAGCGGCAGTCGGACGCCGTCGCCCGTGCCGTCCGCGCGGGCCGGACCCCCGTGCCGCCGCCCCCGTACCCGGCACGCGCCCGGCTGATGGACGCCGTGCTCCTGCGCGCGCTGGACACGGGCCGCGTCGACGGCCCCGGCTTCTTCTTCCGGCTCTTCGAACGCGTACCCGCGCCGCTCCTGCTGCGGTTCCTCGACGGGGACACCCGGCTGTACGAGGACCTCGTGGTCGGCGTGCGCACCCCCGTCCTGCCCATGCTGCGCACCGCGGCCGAACTGCCCCGGCTGCCGCGCCGCTCCTTCCCCGCCCCGTGACCCCGTATCCCCCGTGACCCCGTGACCCCGTGACCCCGTGACCCTGTATCCCCGTGACCCCGTGTCCCCATGACCCCGTGTCCCCATATCCCCGTGAAGCGCCCTCCCCGCCCCGCGCCCGGCACCGCCCGCCCCTCCCCTCAGGAGTCACCGATGACCTTGCTGCGCGACGCCGCGCTGGCCGACGCGTTCGACCACGGCGCCGGCACCTACGACCGTCTGGTCGCGCTCCATCCGGGCTATCACTCCCAGCTGCGCCGCTCCGCCCGCCGGCTGGGCCTGCCGGCGGGCGGAACCGGATGCCGGGTGCTGGACCTGGGCTGCGGCACGGGCGCGTCCACGGCGGCGCTCGCCGCGACACTCCCCGGCGCGGACATCGTCGGAGCCGACGCCTCGGCGGGCATGCTGGAGCGGGCGCGGGCCAAGCGGTGGCCGACGGGCGTGCGCTTCGTCCACGCTCCGGCGGAGGAGCTGCACCGCGCCGGGGTGCGGGGCCCGTTCGACGCCGTCTTCGCCGCCTATCTGTTCCGCAACGTGACCGACCCGGACGCGGTCCTGCGGACGGTGTACGGGCTGCTCGCGCCGGGCGGCCGGCTCGCGGTGCACGAGTACGCGCTCAGCGGCCGGCGCGCCGACCGCCTGGTGTGGACCGCGGTGTGCCGGGGCGTCATCCTGCCGCTCGGCACGGCCACCGGCGACCGGGCCCTCTACCGCCATCTGGGGCGCAGCGTCGCCGCGTTCGACACCGCGCCCGCCTTCGCCGCCCGGCTGGGGCGCGCCGGGTTCGACCGCGTCCGCGTGCTGCCGCTGCCCGGCTGGCAGACGGGCATCACCCACACCTTCCTCGCCCGCCGCCCGCCCGAGCGGCCGGGGAGTGCCCGGTGAGCGGGCGCGGCAGCGGGCGGCCTCCGGGGCGGGACCGGCGCGCGCGGGCCCTCCTTCCCCGGCCGGGGCGGGAGCGGATCGGAGGGGGCGGCGGGGAGCCGCCGTCGGTGGCGGTGGCCGGCGGCGGCATCGCCGGGCTGGCGGCGGCCACCGCGCTGGCCGAGCGGGGCGTACGCGTGGTGCTGTACGAACGTGAGCCGGTGCTCGGCGGCCGGGTCGCCGGCCGGCCGGTCACGCTGGCCGACGGTTCGCGGGCGACGATGAGCCGCGGCTTCCACGCCTTCTTCCGCCAGTACTACAACCTGCGGAGCCTGCTGCGCCGGGCGGATCCCGCGCTGGGCATGCTGACGGGGCTGCCCGACTACCCGCTCCGGCACAGCAGCGGCCTGTGCGACGGCTTCCGCCGCGTTCCGCGCACGCCCCCGTGGAACGCCCTCGGCTTCGTCGCCCTCAGCCCCGCCTTCGGGCTGCGGGACCTGCTCTCCCTGCGTCCGGCGGCGGCACTGCCCCTGCTCGACGTGCGCACCCGCCGCGTCCACGACCGGCTCGACCACGTCAGCGCGCACGACTTCCTCGACGCCCTGCGTTTCCCCGCCGCCGCGCGGCACCTGGCGTTCGAGGTGTTCTCCCGCAGTTTCTTCGCCGATCCGCGCGAGCTGTCGGCCGCGGAGATGGCGCTGATGTTCCACATCTACTTCCTGGGGTCCAGCGAGGGGCTGCTGTTCGACGTTCCGCGCGAGCCGTTCCCGCAGGCGCTGTGGGATCCGCTCGCGCGTCACCTGGCCCGCCACGGGGCCGTGGTGCGCACCGCCGCCCCCGTGGAGGCCGTGCATCCCCGTCCCGGCGGCGGCCATGACGTGGTCGAGGCGGCCGGCGGCACGCGCCGCTACGACGCCGTCGTCCTCGCTCTGGACGTCGACGGGCTGAAGGCGCTGGTGGGCAGGTCGCCGCGGCTGGGCGACGCCGCCTGGCGGGAGCGGACGGCGCGGCTGCGGACCGCGCCCCCGTTCCTGGTGTCCCGGCTGTGGCTGGACCGGCCGGTCGCGCCCGGCCGGCCCGGCTTCCTCGGCACCAGCGGCTACGGGCCGCTGGACAACGTCAGCGTGCTCTCCCACTGGGAGGGCGAGGCGGCGCGCTGGGCCGCGCGCACGGGCGGGTCGGTCGTCGAGCTGCACGGCTACGCGCTGCCCGCGACGGCCGTACCGGACGCGGCGGCCGGGGAACTCGCCCGGCAGCTGCACCGCGTGTATCCGGAGACGCGCGGCGCCCGCGTCGTCGACGCCCGCCACGAGTGGCGGGCGGACTGCCCCCTGTTCCCGGTGGGCGGGTACCGCGACCGGCTCACGGTCCGCACGCCGGATCCGGCCGTCGTCGTCGCCGGTGACCTGGTGCGCACGGACCTGCCGGTGGCGCTGATGGAGCGGGCCGCCACCTCCGGCTTCCTGGCCGCCAACGCCCTGCTGGAGCGGTGGGGCGTGCGGGGCGAGGTGCTGTGGACGGTCCCCGACCGCGGCCGCTCGGCGCTGCTGCGCGCCGTGGCCCGCCGCGGGGCGGCAGGAGCCCGGAGTACGGCACGGGGGGACGCGGAGCCGCAGCCGTGACCGAGGCGGGGTCACCCGTCCGTCCCCGCCCCCGGATCGGACTCCGTCCCGTCCCCGTCCCCGTCCCCGTCCCTGGCTCAGCCTTCGTCCCTGTCCTTGTCCCTGCCCTGGCCTCCGTCTCCGTCTCCGTCACCGCCCCCGTCACCCTTCGCCACCGCCACCGCGCGGTCGGCCCGTCCCCCGGCCCCGAGCGGGCCGGTGTCGCTCAGGGCCTGCTCGGCCTCCAGGCGGGGCAGGTCGCGGCGGGTCCGGCGCAGTACCACGGGCGGCAGGGACGCGCGCGCCACCTGTGCCAGGCGCAGCCAGGCAGGTACGTAGACGGTGGTGCGGCGGCGTTCGACCGCGCGGGCCAGCCGGGCGGCGACCTCGTCGGCGGGGGACACGCTCCGGGCGGGCGGCGGCATGCGGGTGCGCAGCGCGCGCATGCCCGCGTACCGGTCGGCGTCGCGGATCATCTCGGTGTCCGTCCAGTTGACGTAGGCGACGCCCACGCCGACCCCGAGGTGCGCCACCTCGGCCCGCAGGGCGTGGGCGAAGGCCTCGGCGCCGGCCTTGGCCGCGCAGTAGGCGCTCATCAGCGGGGCGGCGCCGAGCGAGGCGGAGGAGGCGATCTGGAGGTAGTAGCCCGCGGTGTCGGTCAGGTCCGGCAGGAAGGCCCGCGCGGTCTGGGCGCTGCCTGTCAGGTTGACGTCGATGACGCGGCGCCACAGGGCGGGGTCGGAGGTCGCGAAGGGGCCGCCCGTCGCGATGCCCGCGTTGGCCACCACGGCGGACGGCCGGCCCAGCCGCCCGCGCACCTCGTCGGCGGCGTCGGCCAGCGCGGCCGCGTCGGTGACGTCGACCTCCCAGGTCAGGGCAGTGCCCGGGAGGCCGGCCGCCACCGTGTCCAGCAGGGGCTTCTCGTGGCCGAGCAGGGCGAGCCGGGCGCCGCGCCGGGCGAGTTCGCCCGCCAGGGCGGCGCCGATGCCGCGCGCGGCTCCGGTGACGACGACGGTCCGGTTCCGCAGGGGGCTGTCCGCCGCCGGCCGCGTTCTCACCGTCCCGCCGTTTCGTCGTCTCACCATCTCGTCCCACCGTTCCGTCTCACCGTTTCGTTCCGGTGCGGTCGCGGCTCGCGAGGATCTGCTGGAGCCGGGTGAGGCCCGGAGGGCTGTGCCGGCGCAGCGCGGCCCGTGCGGCGTTGGCGCCGGGGGCGCCGTGCACCCCGCCTCCCGGGTGGGCGCTCGCGGAGGCGAGGAAGAGGCCCGCGAGCGGTGTCTCCGGCCGCCCGGTGCCGGGCAGGGGGCGGAAGAAGAGCTGCTGGTGCAGGGCGGTGGTGCCGCCGTTGATGGCGCCGCCGTGCAGGTTGGCGTCGAGCGACTGGAGGGTCGGCGGGGCCAGGATGCGGCGGGCGCGGACGAGGGACCGGAAGCCCGGGGCGAAACGCTCGACCTGGCGTTCGACCCGATCGGCCATGACCTCCTGCTCCCCGGCGTCCCAGTTGCCGGTGAGGCCCTCGTCGCCGGCGTCGGCCCGGACGTCGTGGGGAACGTGGGTGTAGGCCCATGCCGACTCGGTGCCCCGGGGGGAGCGGGACGGGTCGGCGGTGGTCATCTGGCCGAACAGCACGAAGGGGCGGTCGGGTACCTGCCGCATCGCGATCTGGGCGGCGAACCGGGTGAGTTCGTCCACGCCGTCGGCCAGGTGCACGGTGCCGGCCCGGGCCGCCTCCTCGCTCCGCCACGGCACCGGGCCGTCCAGCGCCCAGTCCACCTTGAAGGTGGCGAAGTCCCACTGGAAGCGCTCCAGGTCGTCCTGGAGCTGGGCGGGCAGGTGCTCCGGTTCGACGAGGCCGCCGTACAAGGCGGGCACGGACACGTCGGCGAGCACGGCACGGTGTGCGGGGACGGTCTCGCCGTCGGCCGTGCGCACCCCCACGGCGCGCCGGTCGCGGACGACGATCCGGCTGACGCGCCGACCGCAGTGTAGGGTGCCGCCCCGGGCGCGCAGGCGGCGCACGAGGGCGGTGGTGAGGGCACCGGAGCCGCCGACCGGGACCGGGAAGCCGTACGTCTGTCCGAGCATCGACATCAGCCAGCCGAAGCCGCCGCTGCCCGCGGCCTCCGGGGCGAGGTCGGCGTGCAGGGCATTGCCGGCCAGCAGCAGCCTGCCGCCCGCTCCCCGGAACTCCTCCTCGCCCAGGCGCCGCACGGGCAGCACCAGGGAGCGCGCCAGCCGCAGCCCGCCCGCGCCGCGCAGCCGGGCGGCGAGCCGGGCGGTGGACCGTACCGGCGGGAAGGGCGTGAACAGGGCGTCCAGGATGTCGGGGCGCAGCCGTTCCCACACCTCGTACAGGCGCTGCCAGGCCGCTCCGTCTCCGGGGGCGAAGGCGTCGAGGGAGGCGGCGGTGGTGCCGACGTGGCGGTCGAGGACCGCGCACGTGCCGTCGCTCAGGGGGTGGGCGAGGACATGGGGGGCGTGGCTCCAGCGCAGGCCGTGTTCCTCCAGGCAGAGGCCGGCCAGGACCCGGGACGCGGCGGCGAGCGGGTAGAAGGAGCTGAACACGTCGCTGACGAAGTCCGGGTCGACGCCGCTGTCGTGCCGTACGGCCCCGCCCGGCTCGGGCTGTTCCTCCAGGACGTCCACGCTCCAGCCGGCATCGGCCAGCAGGTTCGCGGCCACCAGCCCGTTGGGTCCGGCGCCGATCACGACGGCGTCAGGCATGACCGGCCCCCGGGCCCGCCGCGAGCGCCCCTTCGCCCGCCGGGTCTTTCCCGGCTTCGGCCTCGCACAGCCGGGCGAGGCGGGCCAGCATGGCCCGGTGCCGCAGCTGGATCAGCGGCTCCAGGGCCGCGTTGTGCAGCGCGCCGCCCGCGCCGCGCAGCGGATGCTCGTCCACGATCACCAGGCAGTGCCCGCCCCAGGGCCGCAGCTCGATGGCGATGCGCGCGGTGCCGAGCAGCCCCGCCTTGGCCTCCAGTTCCAGGGCGGAGCCCTCCTCGCAGCGCCGGACGACCGTCTCGTTGCTCAGCCGTACGGGGCCGAGGCTCACCTCGTACGTGAGGGCGGCGCCGAGGTGGGGCCACTGTCCCCGCTTCGGGCGGGACGCCGACGTTCCCACCACCCACTGCGCGTACCGGCTGCCGTCCGCGATGACGGACCAGACCATCTCCGGACTCGCCTTGATCAGACGGTGACGAACTGCCACGCACGCCTCCCGGGTCTAGAAGGTGCCCTTGCGGCATCCGCGCACTGAGTTCCCGTTCCGGACCGGGCCAACCAGGTTCCGCGACGCATGGGCCTGGTACGCACGGGCTCGGTGCGGGAGACGCACGGGCTCGGTGCGGGAGACGTGCGGGGGACATGCGAGGGACGTGCGGGGGCGGCATCCAGCCGGCCGCGGTTACCGGAACCCCTGTGCACGGCAGACATGACATGACCCGTCCGCCCCCTGCGGCGCAACGGCCCGGGGCCTTCGACGGCCGGGCGTGTGGAGGAGGTTCCCCGATGACCATGCAGCAGGACTCCGGCCTGACACGGGCGGTGGCCGCGGTCGCCTCCCTGCCCCCGGGGTGGGACGCCGCCGCCGAGCACACCGCGTCCGGCCTGTGGCGTCTGCCCCGGGCCGCCGAGGCCGTGGAGCACGTCCTGCGGACGGACGACACCGCCCTGCGGGACCAGGGCTGGGTGATGGTGCGGACCCGGGTGGCCGAGGAGATCTCCTCGGGACGGGACTGGACCCGGGAGGCCGCCCTGTGGCTGGCGCGGGGCGGGGCGGACTGGGCGGAATCGGCTCACGTGACCGGCGACCTGGCGTGGCGCGCGCGGGCGGCGGGCCGCAGCGCGCTGATCTTCCTCACCGAGACCCATGTGGCGCAGGTCGATCCGGCCACTCCGTACGGGCGCGGACTGTGGCACAGCTTCCTGACCACCCTGCGGTACGACTTCCGGTGCGGCGCCATCGAGGAGTTCTTCTCCCGGGCCGCCGCCGGCCGGACGGACCTGGACCCCTACACCGACGCGCTGCGTGCCTTCGCCCTGCTGGGCCGCTCCCGGCCCCGGGGCCTGGACCTGCTGGAGTCGGTCATGGCGCGCGCCGGCGGTGACGGCAAGGCGGTCCACGCCCTGCTGCACGGCCTGTGGCTGGGGGAGCACCTGCCCGACCAGCCGCGGCGCATGCTGGAACTCCTGCGCGCCCCGGCGTTCGCCCGGGGCCTGGGAGCCGAGGCCCTGTTCCGCAAGGCGAGCGCGCTGCGCCGGCTGAGGCGGTTCGACGAGGCGCTGGCCGCGCTGCAGGGCGCCATCGACTGCCTCGACCCCAGTGAGGTGGTCGTCCACGCCGACTGCGTACGCGAGCGGTCGCTGATCCTCGCGGAGCGAGACGTGTACGCGGAGCGGGACGGGTACGCGGAGCGGGACGGGTACGCGGAGCGGGACGGGTACGCGGAACGGGACGGGTACGCGGAACGGGACGGGTACGCGGAACGGGACGGGTACGCGGAACGGGACGGGTACGCGGAGCAGGACGTGTACGCGGAACGGGACGGGTCCCGGGGCAGCCCCACACCGGGGGATGCGCCACGCTGACGGTCGTCAGCCGCCGCCCGCCTCCGGTGCTTCGGGGCCGGGGGTGGTCGCCAGGCGGCGGTAGGCGGCGCGGGCGTGGACCACGCGGGCCAGTGCGGTTCCGGTGAGGGCCGCGGCGAGCAGGCAGCCGATCCAGAGGACGTCCCGCCGCCCGCCCCACGTGAGCGTTCCCGCGGGAGGGATGGCGAAGCCGTTGAGGGACAGCCAGCACAGGAGTGCCGTACCGGGAGCGGCCGTGAACCGGGCGCACAGCCCCAGCAGGGCGGCCAGCAGGGACAGCGCGGTCAGGGCGAGCCCGGGCCGGCCGGGACCCGCGACGCTGTTGACGACGGCCACCAGCGCCAGCGCCCCGCCGAAGGCCACCGCCCACACCAGGGGAGCCGCCGCCGGCTCCGGGACGGGCCGCGCACCACTGCCCAGGGGTGCCCACTCGATCACGCTGACGGCTCCTTCCGCTCCCCGGGCGGCGCCGACCACGGCATCGTCCCCGCCCCTGCGGGCAGATTGTCCCACCGGGGCGCCGGACGCGAAGCGACCGGGGTTCGGCCACCGGGGCGTACCGGCGCGGCGCGCCTCCTCGCGGCGCGATCCGCACGGGACCGGTACAAACCCACACGAAAAGGTGTGAGTCGAAATCAGTAGAAATAAGCCGAAAGAAGAGGACGACGGCCGGGCCCGCTCGGAGAAGCGGGTTCCGGCCGTCGTCGTGGACAGGACGTCAACGCGCCGTGGTGGTCATCAGCTCCGCGAACGAGGCCATGCAGTCCGGGCAGTGACGTGCCCGTTCGGCTGTGGACGCCTCGATGCGATCGGCGAGCCGCTGCCCGCACAACGTGGCCGCGGCCTGTTTGGCCATCACGTGCCACACCAATGCTCCGCCCGGCTTTTCCGGGCCCACGCACATCTCGTACATGATCCGGCCTCCCAAGGTGGACGCCGCCGTCCCTGTCCAGGAGACCTCACAACCACCCGGACCAGAAACGTGCAGGGGCCATTCGGGTGACGGGCCGGTGACAGGCCGGAAAGGGCGGCGGCGTGTGCCGCGGCTCGGGGCATCACCTCCGGTCGCGCCGAGGCCCCACTCGGACGGATGGAAAACATCGGTCATCCGGCCCCCGTCCGGCTCGGTGTGACGCCGCACCGGGAAAGGAGATCTGGCTTCGGCCGCCCTGGGCACGCGCTGCGCGACATCCGCGGCCGGAGCCGGAGGCACCCCCCTCTCCCGTCCGGCCACCCGCACAGCACGCGCACCGCCGGGTACCGACCGAGGAAGCTGATGGCGACACATACGACCGAACCGATTGCTCCGGTCCCGGCGGCGGAGGGCCGCCGCGGCAGGGGCCGCGTGATCGTCTCCTGGATCACCACGACCGATCACAAGAAGATCGGGCACCTTTATCTGATCACCTCGTTCGCCTTCTTCCTGATCGCCGGGGCGCTGGCCATGGTGATCCGGGCGGAGCTGGCCCGGCCCGGGCTGCAGATGATCTCGAACGAGCAGTACAACCAGGCGTTCACGATGCACGGCACGATCATGCTGCTGCTGTTCGCCACCCCCACGTTCGCCGGGTTCGCCAACGCGATCATGCCGTTGCAGATCGGCTCGCCCGATGTCGCCTTCCCCCGGCTGAACATGTTCTCGTACTGGCTGTTCCTCTTCGGCGGCCTGATCGTGCTCACCAGCTTCCTCACTCCGCAGGGCGCCGCGGACTTCGGCTGGACCGCGTACACGCCGCTGAGCGGCGGGGAGCGCACCGCCTACGTCGGCGGCGACCTGTGGATCATGGGACTGGGGCTGTCCGGGTTCGGCACCATCCTCGGCGCGGTCAACTTCATCACCACGATCATCTGCATGCGCGCCCCGGGCATGACCATGTTCCGGATGCCGCTCTTCACCTGGAACGTGCTGCTCACCTCGGTGCTCGTCCTGCTCGCCTTCCCCGTCCTGGCGGCCGCCCTGCTCGTCCTGGAGGCCGACCGGAAGTTCGGCGCGCACGTCTTCGACCCGGAGAACGGCGGGGCGATCCTGTGGCAGCACCTGTTCTGGTTCTTCGGCCATCCCGAGGTCTACATCCTCGCGCTGCCGTTCTTCGGCGTGATCACCGAGATCATCCCGGTCTTCTCCCGCAAGCCGATCTTCGGCTACATGGGCCTGGTCGGCGCCACCCTCGCCATCACCGGCCTCTCCGTGACCGTGTGGGCCCACCACATGTTCGCGACCCAGGCCGTGCTGCTGCCGTTCTTCTCCTTCATGAGCTTCCTGATCGCCGTGCCGACGGGCGTGAAGTTCTTCAACTGGATCGGCACGATGTGGAACGGCTCCCTGTCGTTCGAGCCACCGATGCTGTGGGCGGCCGGCTTCCTCGTCACCTTCCTCTTCGGCGGCCTGACGGGTGTCCTCCTCGCCTCGCCCCCGCTGGACTTCCACGTCACCGACAGCTACTTCGTCATCGCCCACTTCCACTACGTGCTCTTCGGGACGATCGTCTTCGCGATGTTCGGCGGGTTCAGCTTCTGGTGGCCGAAGATGACCGGCACCATGCTCGACACCCGCCTGGAGAAGATCCACTTCTGGACCCTCTTCGTCGGCTTCCACACCACCTTCCTCGTCCAGCACTGGCTGGGCGTCGAGGGCATGCCCCGCCGCTACGCCGACTACCTCGCCGCCGACGGCTTCACCGCCCTGAACACCCTCTCCAGCATCGGCGCCTTCCTGCTGGGCCTGTCCACCCTGCCGTTCCTGTACAACGTCTGGAAGACCGCCCAGCGCGGCAAGAAGGTCGAGGTCGACGACCCCTGGGGCTACGGCCGGTCCCTGGAGTGGGCCACCTCCTGCCCGCCGCCCCGCCACAACTTCGTCACCCTGCCCCGCATCCGCTCCGAATCCCCCGCCTTCGACCTCCACCACCCCGATCTGGCCAAGCTGGACGAGAAGGAGAACACCGGCAAGCGCGACGCGATCGACGTCGCGGGGCACGAGAGCGACCGGTCGTGAGCAGGGGCCGGGGCGGCGAGCCGCTGCCCCGCGACGCCTCGCTCCTCGCCTCGGAAGCCGAGGGCTACCTGCTGGCGCGGGTCCATCACGACGACGCCCGCCGCGAGGCACGGGCCCTGTGCGCCGCACTGCCGTGGCTGACCACCGCCCAGGCCGAGGACGTCACCCGCCACTACGTCGAGCAGCGCATCGACCTCACCCGCCGGATGCTGAGCGGCACGGCCCGGCGCGCCGAAGAGCTGCGGCAGGAGTACGAGGCCCGCTACCGCGCCCTGCGCCGCACCCTGCTGCGCCGGCACGCGGCGTGCGCGTCGGTGCTGATGGCCTGCGCGGCGGGCATCGGGTCGGCGATGGGCACGCTGGGGCGCTGACCGGCCGCCCCTCCCGCCCCCGGCCGCGGTACCGCTCCCGAGCACCGGGGCCGGGTGGGGCGTCGCCGATCGGGGTACTCACGGCGGCATGAGGAAGCGCGCACTGTGGGAAGGGCTCCTCGCCGGAACGGCGGGGGTGCTCGTGATGACGCTCGGCGAGAAGGCGGAGCAGCGTCTGACGGGCCGCCCCGACTCGTACGTACCCGCCCGGACGCTGGAGCGGCTCACCGGGGCGCCGGAGCGGCCCCGTGAGCAGTCGACGGCGGTCAATCTCGCCATGCACGTCGGGCAGGGCGCGCTGCTGGGCGTCCTGCGGTCGGTGATGGCGCACGCCGGGCTGCGCGGGCCGTGGTCGTCGGCGCAGTTCGCCGTGGTGCGGCTGACGAACGACCAGATCCTGGAGAACGCCACCGGTGTCGGCGCCCCGCCGCAGACCTGGCCCCGGCCCGAACTCGTCGTGGACCTGCTGCACAAGGCCGTCTACGCCTTCGCCACCGGGGCCGTCGCCGACGCCCTGGCCGCCCGTACGGGCCCCGGGCCCGGGCAACGGCACGCCGCGCGGCGCCCGGGCCGCCACCCGGACGCCGGGCCGCTGCCCCGCGAGCAGTCCCATGCGCGGTAGGGGAGCCCCGTACCGCGGTCCGCGCCCGGCGGGTCCGTGGCGACGGACCCGATGGCCCGTGACGACGAAGGGGACACACGATGGCTGAGCGCTCACGTCCGGGTGTGCCCGGCCCCGCCTCGGGCCCGTACGCGGGCCCGGCCCTGCTGGGCATCTACCTCAACGACCACCTCGCGGGCGCGACCGCCGGGGCGGAGCGCGCCCGCTACCTGGTGCGGTCGTGCGGCGGTTCCGCCCTCGGTGCGGCGGTGGCGCCCGTCGCCGCGGAGATCGCCGAGGACCGGGCGGCCCTGATCCGCGTCATGAGGCGGCTCGGCGTCCCGGTCCGGCAGTACAAGGTGTACGCCGGGCGGGTGGCCGAGCGGGTGGGGCGGCTGAAGACCAACGGCCGGCTGCTGCACCGCTCACCGCTGAGCACGCTGCTGGAGCTGGAGGCGCTGCGGCTGGGGGTGCAGGGCAAGGAGGCCGGGTGGCTGACGTTGCGCCGGCTCGCCGACACCGACGACCGCCTCGACGCCCGGCTGCTGGACGGCCTGCTGGAACGGGCCCGGCGCCAGCGGGACACGCTGGAGGAGCTGCGCCTCCGGCAGGTGGGGGCCGTCTTCCGGGATGCCTGAGCCGGTTCCGAGCCGGTCAGGGCTCCTTCGCGCACCGGGGCGCGGGGGACCCGGACCCCGCCTGTCGGCGCCTGTCAGCCGGCGGTCGCGGTCGTGGTGTCCGTCCCGCGGACGCCGGTGATGACGAAGCCGCTGCGCGGGCGGGTGGGGACACGGCGCAGCGGGATGGTCAGATCCTGCTCCGGGACCGTGTGGTCCAGGCGGGCCAGCCGCGCCGCCAGGGCTTCGAGCAGGCCGACGGTGACGCGCTCGCCGGGGCACCGGGGGCCGGGGACGCGGAGGCCGCCGGAGCGGCGGCCGGGGCCGCACCGGTCGAAGCGGCCAGGGCGGCACCGGCCGGGGCGGTCGGCGCGCCGCTCCGGCCGCTCAGCCGGCCGCGTTCTCGACGCGCAGGCGCACCTGTTCCTCCAGGCGGCTCAGGCTGGTGTCGAGGGCGCCGAGCACCTCCCGCTCGCCCGGGTCGTGGCTGTCGTCGAAGAACGACAGGTGCACCGTGACCTCGCTGGCCCCGCTGCCGACGCCGGCGACCTGGAGCCAGCCGGTGTAGCTGCCCTGCTCACGGGTGCCCCATTCGATCCGCATCTGCTCGGGCCGGGCGCGCAGCAGGGCGGAGGTGTCCTGGTCGGTGCGGTCCTCGTGCACGGTGACGGCGGGCGGGTCCTCGACGCGCACGTGCAGGGCGTCCGGGAGCCAGGTCTCCATCTGGTCGACGTTGGCGGCCTGGTCGAAGACGTGCTCGGGCTGGGCGGGCATGGTGCGGGAACGCTCGTACTCGGTCATGCGGCACCACTCCTCGGTTGATTCCGTCTCTCGGCGACCCGCGGGTCGGCAGCGGCTCGGTCGTCGGCGGCTCACGGGACGTGCGCCCGTGCCGCCCGACGGAACGCGTGCCCGTAATGCCGGAGTCGAAGCACGGACGCGCGGCTGGGCGGATGCCGGGGGTCCGGGCGGACGGGCGGACGGGCGGATGCCGGGTATCCGGTGGTGCCGGCCGGCGGCACCACGGGGCGCGTGGGCGCGCAATCCGGGGCGCGTGGTGCCAGACTGCTGGGGCGACGTACTCCATCACGTCGGGTTCTCGACGAGGGGAGACGAGGTGATGACGCCCGAGGCGGGCGACGGACCGCTGCTGGACTTCCTCGCCGATCCGGCGCATCTGACGCTGGACCTGTCCACCGCCGCGGCGCGCTGCGCCAAGGCCCTGGGGCTGCGGCACGCCGTCGTCTACCTGGTCGACCTGCAACAGCGCCACCTGGTGCCGGAGACGGACGTGGGCTCCCCGCTCCCCGTCGACGGCTCGCTGGCGGGCTGGGCGTACCGTACACAGGCGCTGCGCGTGGAGGAGACCGGGACGGGCGGGATCATCGCCTGGCTCCCGCTGCTGGACGGCGCGGAGCGGCTCGGCGTGCTCGCGGTGCACGAGAAGGCGCTCACCTCCGCCTCCCTGTGCCGCGGCAGGGCGCTCGCCTCGCTCCTGGCCATGATGATCACGTCGAAGCGGGCGTCCGAGGACTCCTTCGTCCAGCACACCCGCACGGCGAAGATGCGGCTGCCCTCCGAGATGCTGCGCGCCTTCCTGCCGCCCCGCACCATCGGCAACGACCGCGTGGTGTCGACGGCCGTCCTCGAACCCGCCTACGAGCTCGGCGGCGACGCCTTCGACCACTCGCTGGGCCGGACGGCCCTGCACGTGTCCGTCATCGACGCCATGGGGCACGACCTCGCCTCGGGGCTGACCAGCGCGGTGGCGCTGGCCGCCTGCCGCAACGCCCGGCGCAACGGGGCCGGTCTCTCCGAACTCGTCGACGCCGTGGACGACGCCCTGACGCAGTGGCTCCCGGAGCAGTACTGCACCGCGGTCCTCGCCCAGCTGGGGCTGGCCGACGGCGTGCTGCGCTGGTACAACTGCGGGCATCCGGCGCCCCTGCTCCTGCGGGACGGCCAGGTGGTCACCGACGCCCTGGAGCACGACGCCGACCCGCCCCTCGGGATGCCGTCACGGCTCGCCTCCGCACCGCGCCGGATGCACGAGTTCCCCTTGCAGCCCGGTGACCGCGTGCTGATGTACACCGACGGCGTCACCGAGGCCCGGACGCGGGAGGCGCAGTTGTTCGGGCTGGAGCGGTTTGCCGACTACGTGATCCGGGCGACGGCCGGCGGTGAACTGGCGCCGGAGACGCTGCGCCGCCTCATCCACTCGATCCTCGACGCGCAGACCGGGCAGTTGCGGGACGACGCGACGATCCTGATGTTCGAGTGGCGGCCCCCCGCCCCCTGAGACGGGTGTCCCGGGCCGGGCGCCTCAGACCTCGTGTCCCCGGGCCCGCAGCCAGCGGTGCACGGCCTCCTTGTCCGCCGGGGTGATCCGGACGGCACCGCCGACGTGCGGGCCCTCGTCCTCGTTGAACGCCGTGTCCGTGACCCGGGCGGTGACCCAGGTGGCCAGGTCCTGCGCGGCCCGGTCCGGCAGGGAGCCGTGCTCCCAGCCGGTGCGGGCCTCGCGGGCGGCGGCCCGGTCGTACCGTTCGGTCTCCGTCAGCCACGCCGCCACCAGCCGCTCCACGGTCCGGCGATCCGGGCCCCCGGTCCGCCGCCCGTCGTCGTCCGTGCCGCCCATACTGTCCATGCCGTCCATGCCACCCATGCCGTCCGTCCCGTGCGTATCACCCATGTCTTCCCCATGACTCCCATGACTCATATGACCCATATGCCCCCTGGAGCACGAGTGCCCCGGACCCGGGCCGCCTCCCGTACCGCCTCGTACGCCGGCCGGGCGGGAGGGGCCGTGTCGTCGCAGGGGCGCCGGGTACCCGAAGGGCACCGTCGTGGCCTCCGGCAGCGGTTCTCCGGGGGCCGGGGAGGACGGCCCGGTCCGGAAAGGGGAGAAGCAATGACGCAGCACGCCGACGACAACGCTCTCGACCAGCGCGCCGGCGTTCCCGAGCTCCGTCTGGCCGCGGGGGATCCCGAGCTCGTCCCCCAGAACGACGTACTCAAGGACGATCTCCCTCTCGACCGCAACCAGGCGATTCTGCAGGCCGCCAAACAGGTCGGCGCGATCCTGAAGAAGAAGGAGCACCCGTTCGCACTGGCGGGCAGCGTCGCCGTGTACGCCCACGGCGGCACCCAGAACCTCCAGCACGACGTCGACTTCTGTATCCGCCCGGAGGACGCCGGGGCCGTCGCCGCGACCCTGCGCGAGGCGGGACTGACGGTCTACACGCCGCCCGAGGACTGGCTGCTGAAGGCGGTCTGCCTCGGCCAGCAGGTCGATCTCATCTTCGAGCTGGCGCACGAGCCGGTCACCCAGGAGATGCTCGACCGGGCCGAGGAACTGTCCGTCGACTCGGTGCTGATGCCGGTTCTGTCGCCGACGGACCTGGTGCGGAGCCTGCTGGCCGCGTTCTCGGAGCACCACTGCGACTTCGGGGCGGTGCTGCCGATCGCCCGCACCCTGCGCGAGAAGATCGACTGGGACGAGGTGCGCCGCGCCTGCGGAGACGCCCCCATGCCCGCCGCGTTCTTCTTCATCCTGGAACGGCTGGAGATCATCCCGCCACACGGTCAGCCGCACGATCAGCCGAAGGAGAACCAGCGATGAGCGACCCCGTCGCCCGCCAAGGGCCCGCAGCGAGCGGGGCGGCCCCCGCCGGCGGCAACGTCGAGTACCGCATCGCCCATCTGCGGGACCGGCTCGCCGCCGAGGAGCTCGGCGAACTCGGCGTACGGGCCGAGGTCCGCGCCGGAGCGGTCGCCGTCACCGGAACGGTGCCCTCCGCGCAGTGCCGCGAGACGCTGCTGCGGATCGTGCACGAGGAGCTGGCCGGGCTGACCGTGCACAGCGACATCGTGGTGGCGGAGACCACCCGCCCCGACCATGCGGAGGAGCTGTGATGATCCGCGTCGCCGCCGTCGGAGACATCCACATGGGGCCGGACAGCCAGGGACTGCTGCGGCCCGCCTTCGAGACCCTGCCCGACTGCGCCGACCTGCTGCTGCTCGCGGGCGACCTGACCCGGCACGGCACGCCGGAGGAGGCCCGGGTGGTGGCCCAAGAGGTGCGCGACCTGCCGGTGCCGGTGGTGGCGGTGCTCGGCAACCACGACCACCACGACGAACAGCCCGAGAAGGTCACCGCCATCCTCCAGGACGCCGGTGTCACGGTCCTGGAGGGCGAGGGCACGGTCGTGGAGTGCGGCGGGCGGCGCCTGGGCGTCGCCGGCACCAAGGGGTTCGGCGGCGGGTTCGTCGGGCGCAGCGCCGGGGAGTTCGGCGAGCCCGTGATGAAGGAGTTCGTCCGCACCACGCGCCGTTCGGCGGACAGCCTGCGCACCGCGCTGGAGGCGCTGGAGCGGCAGGGCTGCGCCGCACGGGTCGCCCTGACCCACTTCTCCCCCGTGCCCGACACGCTCGCCGGTGAGCCGGCCGAGATCCACCCGTTCCTCGGCAGCTACCTGCTGGCCGAGGCGATCGACACCGCCGGTGCCGACCTCGCCGTCCACGGGCACGCCCATCTGGGCACCGAGCACGGCATGACGGCGGGCGGCGTACGGGTGCGCAACGTGGCCCAGCCGGTGATCCGCCGGGCCTTCAACGTCTATCAGCTGCCGGTGGAGTGACGGCGTGTCGGCCGGCACCGGCCGGTGCCGGCCTGTCGGGCACGGTCAGACGCAGACAGACACGGTCAGACGCGGTCGGGTCCGTCCGTGGTGCGTCCGAGGTAGACGACCGGCCCGGGGTCCGGTACGTCGATCTCGTGGAAGCCGAGGCGGTCGTAGAAGGCCCGGGCCGCGGTGTTGGCCGTCACCATGCAGAGGTGGACGGCGGGTACTCCCCTGTCCCGCAGGGCGCGCAGGAAGGTCCGCATCAGCGCGCGGCCGTGCCCCTTGCCCTGCCAGCCGGGCAGCAGGTCGATGTGCAGATGGGCGGGGTGGCCGGCCAGTTGCGGCAGGACCATCCGCTCGGGGTCGTGCAGCAGCGCGGCCATGGCCTCGTCCGGGGTGGCCGGCGGGCCGTCCGGCACCGGGTACCGGTCCGCGACGAGGGGCAGCCACTTGGCGCGGAAGGCCTCGACGAAGGCCGGGGTGTCCGCGGTGCCGAGGATGTAGCCGACCGCCCGGCCCGTGCCGTCGTCCAGCACGAAGGCGAGCTCCGGCTCCAGATGGACGTACGGGGTGGCGAAGATCTGCGGCAGCAGGTTGGGGTCGGCATAGAAGGGGCGGCTGTCCTGGCCGTTGTGCGCGGTGCGGACGCAGATGTCCTCCAGGGCCTGGAGGTCTCCGGGGCGGTAGGGGCGTATCGCGGGAGAGGAGGTCA
Source organism: Streptomyces sp. NPDC006134 (assembly GCF_040628835.1). NCBI lineage: Bacteria > Bacillati > Actinomycetota > Actinomycetes > Kitasatosporales > Streptomycetaceae > Streptomyces > Streptomyces sp. NPDC006134. Next base: position 47,719 of record NZ_JBEXTV010000060.1, read on the forward strand.
CCGCGCCATCCTGCCCTGCCGGCAGTACCCCTTCAAGGCTCTGGCCAAAGCCTGACACCGCACGTCCCGGCCGTCCGCGGGCCGGGGTCGACCGGCGGGCGGTCGCCGAATGGCGGCAGCACGGCGGGGCACCCGATGATCGCTGCAGGAACGACACCTTGCCCGCCGTAGGACACAACGCCCCGGGCACAACACCCCGAGCACAACGCCTCGGGCACGACACCTTGGGCACGACATCTCTGGAGAGCGCCATGAGTCTTCTGCGTGTGGCCGGCCGTCCGATGCTGGCGTCGATGTTCGTCGCGGGCGGCATGAACTCCGTCCGCAACCCCGAGGCCGTGGCCCCGGCCGCCGAACCCGTCGTCCGCCCGCTGGCCGAACGGGTGGGCCTGTCGCCGGACCGCACCGAGCAACTGGTCCGGCTCAGCGGCGCGGTCCAGGTGGCGGGCGGGGTCCTGCTGGGGCTCGGCCGCTTCCCCCGCCTGTCCGCGCTGGCCCTCGCCGCGACGCTGGTGCCCACGACGCTGGCCGGTCACCGCTTCTGGGAGGCGGACGACCCCGGCGAACGCGCCCAGCAGCGCATCCAGTTCCTGAAGAACCTGTCCATGCTGGGCGGGCTGCTCATCGCGGCCGACGACACGGGCGCCGCCCCGTCCCTGCTGTGGCGCGGCCGGCACGCCGCCAAGGGCGTGCGGCGCGACGCCCGTCTGGTGCGCCGCTCGGTCACCGCGGCCCGCCCGGCCGCGGCCGTGGGCGGCCTCAAGGCGAAGATCGGCTGCTGAGCGGGGATACGGGCGCGAGGCCGGCGGCCGTCACGGCAGGGGCTCCTCGGGGCCGGCGCACAGCAGGTCGAGCGCGAGGGCTGCGGTCCAGGAGAAGTCCCGGGCGCCCCGCGCGGCGCCGGTGACGGGGTCGACGTACTCGGCGAACCCGGAGCGGCCGGCCTCGGCGAGGAAGCCGTGCCGGAGGCGTGCGGCGTCCTGGTGGAAGCCGTGGGTGCGCAGGCCGCGGTGGATCAGCCAGGCGGTGTTGAACCAGGCGGGGCCGCGCCAGTAGCGCTGGGCGTCGAAGGCGTGGCCGGTCAGGTCGTAGCTGGGGACGAGCCGGGTGGCGGGGGCCTGGAAGCACGGGCCGGCGAGCGTGGCGCGCAGTCGGCCGGCGACGGCGTGCGGCAGGTGCGGGACGACGAGCGGGACGAGCCCGCTGACGCTCCGTCCGCCGGCCAGGGTGCCGTCGTGCAGGTCGCGGACGCGGAACACGCCCGCGTCGGCGTCCCACAGCCGCGCCACCAGACACCGGGTCAGGTGCCCGGCGCGGGCGGTGTGCGCGGTGCCGTCCGTGCCGAGGTCACGGGCGATGGCGGCGAGGGCCAGCTCGCCGGCGATCAGCAGGGCGTTGAAGCAGGGGTCCTCCACGGCGAACGCGTGCCGGGCCGCGCGGTCGTCGTAGCCGGCGTCGCGGTAGTCGGCCGCGAGGCGTACGTAGCGGCCGTAGTCGAGGTCGGTGGGCCGGTCGGCGGCGTGGCCGTGGTGCAGGTCGGCGCGGCGGAAGGCGCCGGGCGGGGCCGGTTCGACGCGTCGCAGGGCCCCGTCCCAGCAAGGGCTGTTGTCCATGCCGGGTTCCCAGGGGTGGACGACCGCCGCCAGTCCCCCGCCACCGAGGTCGCGGCGGGTGAGGAGGTAGTCGTGCCAGGCGGCGAGCCGGGGGCGGACACGGGCCAGGAAGCCGCGGCGCCGGGACTCCGCCGGGTCCGCCCGGTGCACCAGCCAGGCCGCCAGGGCGTGCACGGGCGGCTGGACGATGCCGGAGGTCTCCGGGGCGGCCGGGGCGCCCGCCGTCCGCCCGGCGCGGGAGGACTGCCAGAAGTCGGGGCTCGGGAAGTACGCGCCGTGCGGCACGGCCGGGTTGAAGACGATGTGCGGGACGCGGCCGTCGGCCCACTGGGCGGCCAGCAGCGATTCGAGCTCCCGCTGGGCGCGGCGGGCGGAGAGGTGGCGCAGTCCTATGGCGACGAACGCGGAGTCCCAGCTCCACTGGTGGGGGTAGAGGGTGCGGGAGGGCACGGTCGAGGTGCCGGTCCAGTTGCCGGTGAGAACCCGCGCCGCGCCGCGCCGCAGTGCCGGGCGGTCCACGGGCGCGGTGGGCGTGGTGGGCGTGGTGGGCGTGGTCCGGACCGGCCGGTCCGCGAGGGATGTCACGCCTCGGCCCTCTCGGGGAAGCCGGGGACGGAGCGGACGGCCCCGGCGGGGTCACCGGCCGGGGGGCGTTCGAGGGTCGCGTACCCGTCGTGGCCGATGGCGGGCAGGGCGCCGGGGCGGGACACCGCCGGTCCGGGAGTCCGGTGCCGTCGCCCCGGTGGAAGCCGGAGGCCGCCGCCCGGCCGCCGGTGGCCGGGCGCGGGGCCTCGCGCGGGGCCGGGCGGCGATGCCACGTGACGTGGGCCGGTGAATCGGACGACGCGTTCCACGGAGGCTCCGGAAGGGTGCTGGCGTACGGTTACGTCGACGATAGCCCCGCCTTTTGTCTTGTCAACAGGCAAAACTGACGCCGTGACGCGTGCCCGGTTGGCGTAAGCCGGAGCGGGGGCACGCAAGGGCGCGGCGTCGCGCCGGAAAGAGCAGGCGCGCCGGAAGGAGTAGCCGGGAGGGCGGTGCGGGGCCGGATGTGGTCGGGTGGCCCGTGAGGAGCCGGTGCCCGTCCGGGCGGCACGGGCCGTGGCCGCCGGCCCGGGCCGGACCGGTGTTAGCCCGCCCAGGAGGCGGGGACCCGACGCGCGTGGCGGGCCGGAACCGCGGCCCGCCACGATCTGGCTGGAGGTGAGGACACATGGGACACGGCGGAAACGTCATCGACGAGCTGACGACCGATCACCGGGAGGTCGAGGAGCTCTTCGGGAAGATCGAGGCGCTGCCGTCCGGTCACAAGGACCGCAAGCTGTACGCCGACCAGGTCACGATGGAGCTGGTACGGCACTCGGTGGCCGAGGAGGCCTATCTCTACCCGGCCGTCCGGCAGCACGTGGCGGACGGCGACGCCCTCGCGGACAAGGAGCTGGAGGACCACGCCAGGGCCGAGCAGATCATGAAGGACCTGGAGGGCTGCGCGGCGGACGACGCCGACTTCGACCGGCTGGTCGGCATGCTGATGAGCGAGATCCGTGAGCACGTCGCCGACGAGGAGGACAACCTCTTCCCCCGGCTCCGCGCGGCCTGCCCCATGGAGGCGCTCGACGAGCTGGGCGACAAGGTCCGCCAGGCGAAGAAGACGGCCCCGACCCGGCCGCACCCCTCCGCTCCCGACAAGCCTCCGATGAACAAGCTGCTGGCACCCGGCGCCGGGATGGTCGACCGGGTGCGGGACGCGCTGACGGGCCGCGGCAAGCCCGGCTGACGGGGCCGGCGGGACCGACGGCGACTCCGTCGCGAGACCGTCTGTGAGGCGTGTGAAGGGGCGGCCCGGCGCCGGGCCCTTGGGCAGGTCGGCGTAAGGGCAGCGCGGGTGGAAGG
>NZ_JBEXTV010000061.1:0-48250 GCF_040628835.1 Streptomyces sp. NPDC006134
ACGCCGACGTCGTCGGGGCCGGCGGTGAGGGTGTTGTTGCGGCCCTTGCGGTGGGTGGTGCCGATGGGGTGGATCGGGGGGAGGTAGACGACGTCGAAGCCCATCGCGGCGATCGCCGGGAGGCGGCGGGCGGCGGTGCGGAAGGTGCCGTGGGGCTGTTCGGGGGTGCCCTCGGAGCGGGGGAAGAACTCGTACCAGGCGCCGTACAGGGCGCGTTCGCGTTCCACCAGCAGCGGCAGCGGGTCGGAAGAGGTGACCAGCTCCCGCAGCGGATACCGGGCCAGCACCGCGTCCACCTCCGGTGTGAACGCCGCCGCCAGGCGGGTCTCGGCCGGCAGGGTGTCGTCGCGCAGGGCGTCGGCCGCGGCCCGCACCACGGCACGCCCCTCGGGGTCCGGGACCCCCGCGGCGGCCCGCTCGTACAGCTCGGCGCCCTCCTCCAGGACGAGACCGGTATCGATCCCGGCCGGCACCTTGATCCGCGCGTGGTGGCGCCAGGTGGTGACCGGGTCGCTCCACGCCTCCACCCGGAAGGTCCAGTGCCCCTCGGCCGTCGGGGTGACCTCGGCCCCCCAGCGGTCGGTGCCCGGGGCCAGCTCCCGCATCGGCGTCCACGGCCCGGGGCGGCCGTCCGGGTCCTCCAGCACGACGTTGGCGGCGACCGCGTCGTGTCCCTCACGGAACACGGTGGCGGTGACCTCGAACGTCTCTCCCGCCACCGCCTTCGCCGGGCGCCTGCCGTACTCCACGACCGGCTGGACGTCCCGCACCGGGATGCGGCCCGTCTCCCGCGTCGTACTCGTCGGTCTCATCGGTTCTCACCTCCGCCGTGCTCGCGGCCGGGCTCCTTCGCGCCCGGCCAGGGGGTCAAGCTGCGCCGGAGGGGCTCCTGCTCCCCGCCGGGGAATGCCGGTCCGCCGCCGGGGGTCCCCGTCTGGCGGCAGCCGCCGTACGAGGCCGCTTCTCCTGTTCCCCCGCACAGGTGACCGGGCTCGTCCGCAGATACCGTTCGGCGGCGTCCGCGGCCTCCCGCGCGCACCGCTTCCCCAGGAGCGCGCACAGGGCGTAACCCGAGTCCTCGAAGGCGGCCCGCACCGCGCGGTCGGCGGGGGACGCCAGCATCATGCGTTCCCACGCCCGGTAACGCCGCAGCTGCCGGGCGACCTCGGCCTTCGCGGGTAGCAGCATGGTGCCGTTCACCTTCCGGGACCCGATGGACACGTTCCCGACGGTCGGGCGGTGACCGCGCACAGCACGGCTCCGTCACGGCGATCGAGTTCCTCACACATGGTGCACGGACGGCGACCCAGCGTCTTGTTGGATCTTCAACCACATGGGAGGGGCCGCGCCGCCCGCTCGTGTTGCACGAACGGACTACAGCTCTCACTCTGGAGTGACTCAGAAGCGCTATGTGCTCACGCTTCGTGTTCGGGGAGCTCGTCCCGCAGGGGCGAGGAGGAGCGAGAGCCTCGCGGTGAGGAGCCAACGACGATGAAGACCGCAGTGCCCTGCTACTACCACCTCGACGTGGAAGTCAGCCCGGAACGGGTCGGACAGGTCAGGCGCATCCTGGCCGCTCACCTCAGGTTCTGGGACCTGGAGAACCTCGTCGAACCCGTCTGCCGTGGCGCGGAGATGCTGCTGAGGGCGATCGACGAGCACGCGAGCGACAAGAACACGTCGATCGAGATGTGGTGGAACGGCCAGCACCTCATCACGGCCGTGGGGGGCAACGACCACGCGCTCCGCCCGGACCAGGACCTGCGCGGCTGCCTGCAGCACCTCGCCGCGACGAGCGACGGCTGGGGCTGCTGCGCCACCGACACCGGAGCCAGGGTCATCTGGTTCTCCCAGCGGGCCCGCGCCGGCGAACGCGTCCCGCTGGTGCCGACGGCGCCCACGCCGGACACCCGGGAGGGCCTGGAGCTGCCCCGCGAGACGCCGGTCACGGCCCGGCTCGCCCACCCGGCGAGCATGCCGAGCGAACCGGGCGCGTCGGGCGGCGTCCTGGAGGAGACCCGGTGACGGCCGCCGCGCAGACCCGCACGGGGGTGCCCGTCTGGAGCGGGCACCCCTACCCGCTGGGAGCCACGTACGACGGGCAGGGCACCAACTTCGCGCTCTTCAGCGAGGTCGCCGAACGCGTCGACCTCGTCCTCGTCGCCGACGACGGCACCCACCACAGCGTCCGGATGGCCGAGGTCGACGGCTTCGTCTGGCACTGCTACCTGCCCGGCGTCGGCCCGGGCCGGCGCTACGGCTACCGCGTCCACGGACCGTGGGCCCCCTCCGTGGGGCACCGCTGCAACCCGGCCAAGCTCCTCCTCGACCCGTACACCCGCGCGGTGGACGGGCAGGTCGACAACCATCCCTCCCTCTTCGAACGCACCCCTGGCCGGCCCGACCCGGCCGACAGCGCCGGGCACACCATGCTCGGCGTGGTCACCGACCCGTTCTTCGACTGGGGCGACGACCGCCCGCCCCGCCGCCCGTACGCCGACACCGTCATCTACGAGGCCCACGTCAAGGGGATGACCCGCACCCACCCCGACGTGCCCCCCGAACTGCGCGGCACCTACGCGGGCCTCGCCCACCCGGCCGTCGTGGACCACCTGACCTCCCTCGGCGTCACCGCGGTGGAGCTGATGCCGGTGCACCAGTTCATCCACGACGGCGTGCTCCAGGACCGCGGCCTGTCCAACTACTGGGGCTACAACACCATCGGCTACTTCGCCCCCCACAACGGCTACGCCGCCCACGGCACCCGCGGCCAGCAGGTCACCGAGTTCAAGGCGATGGTCAAGACGCTGCACGAGGCCGGGCTCGAAGTCATCCTCGACGTGGTCTACAACCACACCGCCGAGGGCAACCACCTGGGCCCCACCCTCTCCTTCCGCGGCATCGACAACGCCTCCTACTACCGCCTGGTCGACGGCGACTGGGAGCACTACTACGACACCACCGGCACCGGCAACAGCCTGCTGATGCGGCACCCCTACGTCCTCCAGCTGATCATGGACTCGCTGCGGTACTGGGTCACCGAGATGCACGTCGACGGGTTCCGCTTCGACCTCGCGGCCACCCTGGCCCGCCAGTTCCACGAGGTGGACCGGCTGTCGGCGTTCTTCGACCTCATCCAGCAGGACCCGGTGATCAGCCGCGTCAAGCTGATCGCCGAACCGTGGGACGTCGGCGAGGGCGGCTACCAGGTCGGCAACTTCCCGCCGCTGTGGTCGGAGTGGAACGGCAAGTACCGGGACGTCGTACGGGACTTCTGGCGCGGCGAGGACCACACCCTCGGCGAGTTCGCCTCCCGCCTGACCGGCTCCTCCGACCTCTACCAGCACAGCCGGCGCCGCCCCCGCGCCAGCGTCAACTTCGTCACCGCGCACGACGGGTTCACCCTGCGCGACCTGGTGTCGTACAACGACAAGCACAACGAGGCCAACGGCGAGGGCAACCGGGACGGCGAGAGCCACAACCGGTCCTGGAACTGCGGCGCCGAGGGCGACACCGACGACCCGGCCGTGCTCGAACTGCGCGCCCGCCAGCAACGCAACTTCCTGGCCACCCTCATGCTGTCCCAGGGCATCCCGATGCTCTGCCACGGCGACGAACTGGGCCGCACCCAGCGGGGCAACAACAACGCCTACTGCCAGGACAACGAGATCTCCTGGATCGACTGGCGGCTGACCGGCGAGCAGCGCGCCCTGATGGACTTCACCCGGTACCTGATCGCCCTGCGCGCAGCCCACCCCGTGCTGCGCCGGCGCCGCTACTTCCGCGGTGAGACGGTCACCCACCAGGACCAGCCGCTGCCCGACCTGGTGTGGCTGCGTCCCGACGCCCGCGAGATGACCGACGACGACTGGCTGCGCCCCGACGCCCACGCCGTCGGCGTCTTCCTCAACGGCGACGCCATCGCCGAACCCGACCCGTGCGGCCGGCGGGTGGTCGACGACTCCTTCCTGCTGCTGTTCAACAGCCACTGGGAGCCGGCCGCCTTCCGCCTGCCCGACGCCGCCTACGGGGAACGCTGGACGACACTGATCGACACCGCCGACCCCGACGCGGTCCCCGACGAGGCGGAACACAAGGCGGGCACGTCGCTGACGGTGGGGGCGCGCAGCCTGGTCCTGCTGTCCCGGCCCTCCCGCAGTGCCCGGCCGGTGAGCGGGTGAGCCCGTGAGGTCAGCGTGCGCGGTCGCGTGCGGTCACCGTGAACTGCGCGCCGTCGGCGTCCCGCAGCACCGCCTCCTCCTCGTCCTCGGCCAGGACGCTGCCGCCGTGCAGCTGAGCGGCCCGGGCACAGGCCGGGACGTCGTCGACGGAGAAGTGGACCTGCCAGTGCGGCCGGATCGCCGGGTCGGGCGCCGCCTCCAGCGCCCCCGACTCGATGCGCGCCACCACGTCCCCCTGGCTGCGCAGGACCACCTCGTCGCCCTCGTACTCGACCTCGCAGCAGCCCGGCCGGTTCGACGCCCAGTCGAAGACCTCGCCGTAGAAGATGGCGGAGTCGAAGGCGTCACGGGTGTGGAGCCGGATGAAGGCGGGACGCGCGTTGCGCCAGGTCTCCCAGTCGCTGAACAGCTCGCCCTCCCAGACCCCGAAGGTCGCGCCCTCCCGGTCGGCCAGCAGCGCCGCCCGCCCCGGCGGCAGGGAGATCGGCCCGACCGCGACCGTGCCGCCCCGCTCCTGCACCCGGGACGCGGCCTCGTTCGCGCTCGGCACGGCGAAGTACGGCGTCCAGGCCACCGCCATCTGCCACATGGCGGCGACCGCGGCGATCCCGGCGACCGGCGCGCCGTTCGCCAGCGCGATCCGGAAGCGGTCGCCGAGCCGGGCCGGGCGCCACTGCCAGCCCAGCACGGCCGAGTAGAACTCCTCGGTGGCCTTCAGGTCCCGGCTGGTCAGACTCACCCAGCAGGGGGCCCCGAACACGGAGTGCGTGGAGACGACGTTCTTGGCGCCGGCGGGGGAGCTCATGTCGTGATTCATGGCAGTACGTCCTGGTCTCGTCCACCGGCAGCCACCGGTTCCACACCAGTGTCCGGCCGAAACGGCGGCGGGCGCCTGCCGAGTACCCCGGCGGCAGCCCCGAAACGGAGGGTGAGCCCCGGTCGGCCCGGTGGCACGGGGTGGGACGAGTGACGACGATGGAGGCGTCGGAGAAGTACCACGAGCCGCAGTACCAGGAGAAGCACTACCACGACAGGCGGCCCCGCGCGGCGCAGGCGGCGGCGACGCACCGGATCCGGAGGTGACCATGCCCACGGACGGGGGCTCGGAGCAGATCTCCGAGCTGCAGGAACAGGTCCGGCAGCTGAAGGAGGCGGTGGTCTCGCACGCCGTCGTCGACCAGGCGATCGGGATGATCGTCGCGCTCGGCCGGGTCGCGCCGGACCAGGGATGGGCCGTGCTGAAGGACGTCTCCCAGCACACCAACATCAAGCTGCGCAACGTGGCGGAGATGATCCTGATCTGGGGGCGCACCGGAGTGATGCCCGCGCAGATCCGGGCCGAGCTGGAGGACGCCCTCGACCGGCACGGACCGACGCAGATCCCCGGCGCGCCGCGGGAGTGGTGAACCCGGAGCCCCTCCGGAAACCCCTCCGGGGCCGGGCGGCTCCGGAAACCCCTCCGGGCGGCTTCGGAAACCCCTCCGGGTGGTGTGCCCGGCTCCCCTCAGCCGGATCGGCCGGCCGGATCGGTCCGGCCGGCCGGGCCCGGTCCGGCCGGCGCGGTCAGCCGGTCTCGGCGAGGATCTCCTCCCTCAGCTGGGCGAAGCAGCCGCTGAGCAGGCGGGAGACGTGCATCTGGGAGATGCCGAGCTGCTGCGCGATGCGGCTCTGCGTCATGCCCCCGAAGAACCGCAGATAGAGGATGGTGCGCTCCCGCTCCGGCAGCGCCTGGAGGCAGGGCCGGACGGCCACGCGGTCGACCACGGTGTCGAAGGCCGGGTCCGGGCCGCCGAGCGCGTCGCCGAGGGCGTACCCGTCGGTGCCGGGCATGTCGGCTTCCAGCGACAGCGCGGAGAAGCACTCCAGGGCCTCCATGCCGGTCCGCACCTCCGCGGCCGTCAGATGCGCGTGCGCGGCGATCTCGTCGACCGTCGGGGCGCGCCCCGGAGTGGTCTGCGCCAGCTCCTTCGCCGCGCGCCGCACCCGGTTGCGCAGGTCCTGGACCCGGCGCGGCACGTGCAGCGTCCACATGTGGTCGCGGAAGTGCCGTTTGATCTCGCCGGTGACGGTCGGCACGGCGTACGCCTCGAAGGCGTGGCCGCGGGCCGGGTCGTAGTGGTCGACGGCCTTGACGAGACCGAGGGCCGCCACCTGGTACAGGTCCTCCAGGCTCTCGCCGCGTCCGCGGAAACGGACGGCGATCCGCTCGGCCATGGGCAGCCAGGCCTGGATCAGCTCGTCCCGCAGCGCCTTGCGTTCCGGGCCCTCGGGCAGCCGGGCCAGCCGTTCGAAGGCCGCGGCCGTGTCGGGGGCGTCGTCGTGGGGATGCGGCGTGGTTCTGCCGGCGACACGCATGGTGCGTACCTCCCTCAGCGGGGATGCCGGGTGGACGGACACCATGGGAGGCGGGACCGCTTCGGACCCTCGCGGAGCGCGCCGGGGTCGGGCGCCCACCGGGCGCGCGGCGGGCCGACTCCCACGGACGTGCCTCCGGTCCGAAGCACACAGAGGCCATTCCCGGTGCGTACGTTTTCCAAACAAATCACTCTATGTGGTGATAAGAGGCATCCGGGTGATCCCGGGCCCCGGAACGTGATGTACGGCACGCCCGCGGCGGCGCTCGGAGGACCCGCCGGACGGTTCCCGCTGGGCACGGCTTGATCACCGATCACCGGCGGCGAAGCCCCTGGCCACGGCGCATTCCGCGCATTTGACAGTGCGCTCGGGCCCTCGATAGGAAGCAGCTTCCAGAGGTCGAGAGGTGCAGTGTGGACGAGCCGAACGTGGTCGGGGACTGGCAGGAGTACGAGGAACATGCCGGTCTGCGCGTCCGCGTCCACCGTCTCGAGGCGGCCGAACCACCGCGCGGGCGGGACGAGGCGGCCGAGGGGCTGACGTACTTCCGTGTCCGCGTGACCGTCGAGAACCGCAGCGCCCGGCGTTTCGGCATCCACCTGGAGGACGGCCAGATCGACGTGCGGGTCGGCCCCGACGGCGAGGGGGCGTTCGTCGACTGGCGCAACTCCCAGTTCGTCGAGGGCTTCGACGTCTACCCGCTGCGCCGGGTCACCGCCGTGCTGTACGCGGCGGCCCCCGAGGCGGCCCTGGCCCAGGTGGACGTACAGGTGCAGCTGCGGGTCGACGAGGAGTGGACCGACCGCCGGCTGTGGACGGGCGGGATCGGCCCGGTCCCGGGAGAGGCCGCGGCGGGCGCGCTCTGCGCCCCGGGGCGCGAGGGCCTCGTGCACCAGGTCAGCGACTTCCTGCGGGAGCAGGCCGAACCGGACACCGCCTGACGGCCGCCGCGGCGCGGGACGCCGGGGGCGCGCGGGCACCCCGGCGCGGCGCCGGCCTCCCCGGTCGACGCGCCCTCGCCTCCGGCCTTCGGGGCCGCCCGCCCGCTCGCTCGGCGCCGGTGGTGCGCCGTGCCGTGTCAGACGAGCGGCTCGCCGAGCTCGATCGCGCGCAGCGCCGCGGCCAGCGCCCGCTCGTCGCCGACGTCCAGGGCGGTGTCGGTGAACTTGACGACGTGCTCGTCGCCGTGGGCGAGCGCCCGTTCGAGCACCTCCTCGGCCGTCGGCCGGGCGCGCGGCGCGGAGGCGGCCGGCCCGGCGGGGGCGTACATCGCGGTCACCGCGGCGGACGCCGTCCACGCCGCGCGCAGGCTCGGCACCCACAGGGCGCGGGGGAGGGAATCCAGGGTGCGCAGCACGGCGTTGGGGGCGGTCGCCGCGTGCACCAGCATGACCGGCTCGCCGTGGCCGTGGGTGGCGTAGCGGTGGGTGGCGGCCCGGACCAGCTCGGCGAGCCGTGCCCGCGCGGTGTCCGGGTCGGTCACGTCGTCCGCCCACAGCGGCAGGCGGCGCAGGGCGGCCAGCCGGTCCGGGAACCCGCCCCGCGGATCGGGCAGCGCGGGCACGGCGTCCAGGGACGCCGCCGCGGTCGGCGCGGCGGGCAGCGGGGCGAGACCGGTGACCGGGCGGTACCGGGCCGCCCAGTAGCCCAGCCCGTGCGCGAGTTCGGCGAGCCGCGGCCCGTTCGCGCCGGCCTCCAGGGCCCGTACGGCGTGACCGACCCGGATCACCGGGTGCGTGGAGCCGCCGTACAGCCCCGGCAGCAGACGCGGCCACCACCGGGCCAGGACCTCCCGCCACGGCCGGTCGGCGAGGGCACGGGAGAAGTGGGCGATCCAGTCGGCGGCCCGGCGCGGATCGCCCAGCGCCTCGCGCCAGTCGCCGTCGGTCACGGGGGCGACGGCGGCGGGGAGGTCCTCCAGTTTGGACCGGTACAGGTCCAGCCACCGGTGCACGGCGTCCGCCCGCCCGTGCGCGGCGAGCGCCTCGACGACCATGGGGGCGTGGTTGGACAGCCGGCCCAGCCGCTCGGGGCCGCAGGCGTGGAGGCGTTCCAGGGCTTCTTCGAGCGTGCCGCTCGTGTCGTGCGTTCGCGTGTCCATGGCGGGACGCTATGCGCCGGTCCGGCGGGACGGATCGGGCGCGGGGAGGAGAGGCGGGTGGGGCCGGAGACCTAAGGCGTGCCTCCCGTCGGGCCGGTGGGCCGGGCCCGCTCCCGCACGGCCTCGCCCCACGCCCGGCGGTTCGTGCCGCGGGTGCTGCACAATGGTGCCCCAAAAGCCGCAGAGGGGGGTCTCGTGCTGCTGCTCGATCTCGACACCGTGGCGCCAGGCGAGCGGGCGGACGCGTTCCATCATGCGCTGACCAACGACTCGGTACCCAACCACGTCGTCCACGAGGAAACCGGCAGCCGTATCCACGCCCGCATGGAGCGCTGGCGGATCGGCGGCCTCGACCTCATGCAGACCCGCAACTCGGGTTTCGCGGTGCACCGCACGGCACGGCACGTGAACCGGCAGCGCAGCAACCCGATCGTCTCCGTGGCCCTCCAGCCCCGTGGCACCGGCCGGGGTGAGGTCGCGGGCCGCCGGATGCTGTACGGCCCGGACGACATCCTGGTCTTCCACGAACTGACGCCCCGGGTCTACGGCTGGTCCGGCGACGGCGCCGGACAGGCCATGATGATCGACGCGGAACGTCTCGGCGTACCGGTGGACGTGGTGCTGAAGGCCGGCTTCCGGCTGCGCGCCAGCCCGCTGCACGACCTGGTGCTGGAGCATCTGCGCGGTATCTGGCGCGACCCCGGCCGGCTGGAGGCCGACCCCGGGGCGCAGGCCCTGGCGAGCTCCACCACCGACCTCGTCCGGGCGCTGCTGGTCTCCGCCGCGCACGAGGAACGGACACGGCCGGTCCGGGAGGCCCTGGACGACACCCTGCCGGCCCGCGTCCTGGCCTACGCGCGCCGCCACCTCACCGACCGCGACCTGACGCCCGAGCGGATCGCCGCCGAGCACGCGATCTCCGTACGCCGGCTCTACCTCGTCCTCGGCCGGGCCGGCATCAGCCTCGAACAGTGGCTCATCACCGAGCGCCTCGAAGCGGCCCGGCGGATGCTGGCGTCCGCCCGCCACGACAACCTCACGGTCGCCGCCGTCGCCGCGCGCTGCGGGTTCGGCAGCCCCAGCCACTTCACCCGCAGGTTCCAGGCGGCCTACGGCCTGACACCGCGCGAGTGGCGGCGGCAGCAACGGGCGGATGCCCTTTTGGCGACCGGACCGGCCGGGCGTACGGCGCTCACCGCTCCCTCGGACGCAGGGAGATGTGCAGGGTGTCCATGATCTGGAGCCTGGCCGCCCGCGACGCGTCGGTGGCGCGGAGCAGGTCGAAGAGGACGAAACCGTGGATCGTGCCGTGGTACCGGACGGACACCACGGGGACGTCCGCCTCCCTGAGCCGCGCCGCGTACGCCTCGCCCTCGTCGCGCAGCACATCGGCCTCGGCCGTCAGGACGAGGGCCGGCGGCACGCCGCGGAGCTGGTGCGTGGGCGCCCGCAGCGGGGAGACGGTGCCCTGCCGCCGGGTCCCGGGGTCCGGCGCGTACTGCTGCCAGTAGGCGTCCATGGCGGCGCGGCCCAGGAAATAGCCGTCGGCGAACTGGCGGTAGGACGGTGTGTCCATCGCGGCGTCGGTCACCGGGCAGATCAGGACCTGGCAGCGGAAGAGCGGCCCGCCGCGCCCCCGGGCGAGCAAGGTGAGCGCGGCGGCGTGGTGCGCGCCCGCGCTGGCGCCGGCGACGGCCATCCTGGTGCCGTCCAGCCCGTGCTCCCCGCCGTGCCCGGCGATCCAGCGGGAAACGGTGTACGCCTGTTCCACGGCCGCCGGGTGCCGGGCGTCGGCCGGCCGGTCGTACTCGGGAACGACCACGGCGGCTTCCGCGCCCAGCACGAGGTCCGTGACCAGACGCCGGTGCGCGTACGCGTCGGTCAGCATCCAGCCGAGGCCGTGCAGGTAGAGCACCACCGGAAGGGGGCCGTCGCTGCCCGCGGGCCGGAGGACGCGCACCCGGACCCGGTTCCCCCGGCAGGCCGGCAGGGCCAGCCACTCCTCCTCGACGGCCTCGTCGGGGCCGTCGCCGTTCCAGAGCGCCGCCATGCGGGCCCGGGAGGCCGCCGTGCCGGGCTCCTCGCCGTGGGCGGGGCACCGGTACGCCTCGACGAAGGCCCGCGCCCGCCGTTCCAGGACCAGCGTCGGCGGGTGGGCCTGAGCGTCATCCTTCACGGGAACTCCTGCACGGGACCGGGGCCGGCCGGGGAACAGCCCCCGCCGCCCGGGCAGGCGAGTGTCCGGTGCCGGAGCCCGGCCCGCCCGGCACCGGACACTCACCCTACGGTTCCGTGGACGGGGCCGCGACGGAGGTACCGGGTCCGGCCATGTCGCTGCGTGCACACTTTTGGGACGCCGGCCCGTTTTTGCCGCGCCCGCAGGACATCGGACACAAGTGACCGGTCATATGACCTGACGATTGCCCGGCCTTCTGCGCAGACTTGGGGGAGCGGAAGGAAGGGGAGGGGCCGTGACCGTTCGTCCCTCCGGGTTCGTCCCTCCGGGTTCGTCCCTCCGGGTTCGTCCCTCCGGGTTCGTCTCGCCGGGGTCATCTCTCCGGGTTCGTCCCTCCTCCCTGTGCCGGAGGCGGTGGAAGGAGTCTTCGTGGGTGCTGTGCGTGCCGGGACGGCCGTACCGCCGGACACCGACGGTGCCACCTCGTTGCAGGCCACTCTGTCCGGGTGGCTGGCGCCGGTGCTGGTGCGCCCCGGACAGGGAGGTCCCGGACAGGGAAGTCCCGGGCAGGGAAGTCCCGGCCGGGGAGGCCCCGCGGGCGGCACCGTGGTGCTGCACCGCTTCGGTTACGTGCGGCTGATCGTCTGTGAGGCCGCCGGCGGGACGGGCCCGTTGCGCCTGAGCCGCACCCGCCGGCTGATCGCCGGAGACACCGGAGACACCGGAGACACCGGGAACGCCGGGAACGCCGGGAACACCGGGGGCGGCGGGGACGGAGTCGTTCTCGTACTGCCCCGCGCGGGGGCCGTCCGCCTGGCCCAGGACGGCCGGACCGCCACCGTGACCGCCGGTGACCTGGCCCTGCTCGACCTGCGCGTCGCCTTCTCGCTCGAACAGGAGGGACCCGGCCGGGTCCTGCTGTTCCGGATTCCGGCCCACGCCCTGAACGTCCCCGCCCCGGTGCTCCGTTCCGTCACCGGGCGCGCCGTCACCGCCGCGCGCGGGGTGCCCGCGCTGCTGGCGCCGCTCCTGCTGGACCTGGAGGCCACGGCGGACCGGGTTCCCCGGGCGGTGGGCGAGCGGCTCGGGGGCGTCGTCACCGAGTTCGTGGCCGCCCTGGTGAACGAACTGACCGAGGACGGCGACGACCCGCCCTGGGCGGGACCCGGGCACCTGGTCGCCGCCGTCCGCCGGTACGTCGACGAGCACCTCGGCGATCCTGGGCTGTCCGCGGAGGGCATCGCCGCGGCACACGGCATCTCGGTGCGCTACCTGCACCGCCTCTTCGAGGCCGAGGGGATCACCGTGGGCAGGCTGATCCAGCGGCGGCGGGTGGAGCGGTGCGCGCAGGAGCTGACGCGGCGCGGACGGGTGAGTTCCTCCGTCACCGCGGTGGTACTGAGCTGGGGGTTCCGCAGTCCGGCGCACTTCAGCCGCGCCTTCAGGGCCGTCCACGGGTATGCGCCGCGGTACGGGCGTACGGCGGCCGACGGGCGGTCCTGACAGCGGACGGCCGGTCTCCGGCACGGGCCTTCCGGCCCGGACCGGTCAGCCGGTGCCGTGGCGCGACGGCGCGGTCCGGGCCTCGCGCCAGTCGGTGGGCGACATGCCGTACGCCAGCCGGAAGCTCCGGCTGAAGTGTGCCGCGCCGGAGAAGCCCCACCGGGCGGCGACCGCTGACACGCTGGTGGCGCTCCGCCCCGGCCGGGCCAGCTCCCGCCGGGCCTCTTCCAGCCGCCGGTGCTGGATCCAGCGGCCGACGGTGCTGCCGTGGCCGGAGAACAGCTTGTGCAGGTAGCGGATCGAGACGTGGTGGGCCGCGGCGACGACCGCGGGGGACAGGCCGCGGTCCCACAGGTTCTCGTCGATGTGGGCCCGCAGGCGCCGGACGAGAGCCACGCGGTCCTGGCCGGACCCGGGCGGCTCGGGGCCGGCGTCCTCGACGGCCAGGGCGGCGACCAGTTCGGCGACGTTCCCGGCCACGTGCAGTTCGGTACGCGCAGAGCCGGCCGTGGCCGTACCGGCGAGGGTGCGCAGCAGACGGGCCAGCAACGGCGCCACCGCTCCGCCGGCGTGCGGGCGGCGCCGGGTGAGGCCGTGCACCTGCGACTCGGTGAGGGGGAGAGCACGGAGCGGTATCCGGACCAGGTGCAGTTCAAAATCCTCCGTCTCGTGGAGCACCAGGGGATCCGACCCGTCGCGGACGAAGAGGTCGCCGGGCCGGCACAGGCCGTCGGTCCCGTGGCGTACGAGCCGTGCCCGGCCGCGGGCGTGGACACCCACCACGAGGTGCGGGGCCCCGCCGGCGGGAGCGAGGCGAAGGGACTGCGGCGGCCCGGACACCGTACCCACCTGGAGAAAGCCCAGCCGGCGGGTGTCCGTCCGTCCTGCGCCGAGGGCCGGGGCGGGGAGGAGGACCTCCGCCCGGGCGGCGTCCGGCGCGGACGCCGGGAGGTGCGCGTCCGTGGTGGTCGCGGGTGGGGGCGTCGGGCCCATGCGATCCCCTGTCAGCCAGGCTCCGTACGGCGAAGCGGTGTACCGGAAGCGGGGCGTCGCGCGGCGCGTGTGCCCCCGCTCGCCAGCCTGGTGGGGTGGCGGCCCGGCCGGGGGACGGACCGGCGGCCCTTGCAGGCAGAGGCACGAAGCCTGCACACAGGGGCAACGCGGGGCAGCGGGGCCGCTCGTGGTGCCGCGCACGGCCGGCTCGGACGACGGCCGGGTGCCGGGCTGTCCGGCGGGGCCTCACCGGCTCCACGGCGGCCGTGGGACAACGGCGATGCGGTACGTCACCGCATCGCGGGGAGGGCCGGGTGGTCCGGGGCGATCGACCGGCCCGGCGCAGCGGGGCGGCCCCGCCTGTTCGGGGCCGCCCCGCACCACGGTCGTGGACCCCGCCGTACGGACCCTCCGGCCCGGAGCCGCTCCGAGGACCGCGGGTTCCGTGTCCCGGCCCGTCGGCGACGCCCCCCCCCGCCCGCCGTGACGCGCCGAAGTCCCGCTCCTCCACAGGGTGCACGGTAATCCGGACGGGCAGTGCACCCGTGTGCAAGAGCTGTGCACTCGACGGCGACATCAAGGGCCCAACCGCGCATAGCGTGCCGCCGTGTCCTTCACCAAGGGAAGGGCGTCTCCACCGGAACTTCACAGAAGCGGGTCCGACCATGACCGAGCAGATCCCCGTGCCCCCTGTCCTGGAGCCCGCGGCGGCGGCGTTCGCCGAGGCGACCGCCGAGCCGCCGTACCTCTACCAGCTCCCGCCCGCCGAAGGCCGCAAGGCGGTCGACGAGGTGCAGAACGGGCCGGTCGCCAAGCCCGCCGTGGACGAGGAGTGGATCACGGTCGACGGCGGGCCGACCGGTTCCGTACGGGTGCGCATCGTGCGTCCGGCCGGGGCCGAGGGGCCGCTGCCGGTGATCGTCTACATCCACGGCGCGGGCTGGGTGTTCGGCAACGCGCACACCCACGACCGGCTGGTGCGCGAACTGGCCGTCGGCGCGGGTGCCGCCGTCGTCTTCCCCGAGTACGACCTGTCCCCCGAGCACCGCTACCCGGTCGCCCTCGAACAGAGCTGGACGGCGGCCCGCTGGGTGGTCACGGACGGAACCGCCGAGGACCTCGACCCCGCCCGCGTCGCGGTGGCCGGCGACTCGGTCGGCGGCAACATGAGCGCGGCCCTCACCCTGCTGGCCAAGGAACGCGGCGGGCTGCCCCTGGTGCAGCAGGTGCTGTTCTACCCGGTCACCGACGCCGCCTTCGACACCGGCTCCTACCACCGGTTCGCGGAGGGCTACTTCCTGCGCCGGGACGCGATGCGGTGGTTCTGGGACCAGTACACGACCGACGAGCGGCAGCGCGCGGAGATCACGGCCTCCCCGTTGCGCGCCACCACCGAGCAGCTCACCGGCCTGCCCCCGGCCCTCGTCGTCACCGCCGAGGCCGACGTCCTGCGCGACGAGGGCGAGGCGTACGCCAACAAGCTCCGCGCGGCGGGCGTGCCGGTGATCGCCGTGCGCTACCAGGGCGCCCTCCACGACTTCGTGATGCTGAACGCGCTGCGCGAGACCCAGGCCGCCCAGTCGGCCATCGACCTCGCCACGACGACGCTGCGCCGGGCCTTCGCCCGGCGATGACGTCCGCGCCGCGCGCCCTCGACGGAGGACAGACCATGACCACGAGCGAGCCCCGTCCGGCCGGCGGGCGGCACTTCGAGCCCGACCTGCGGAGCATGACCCGCATCACCCTGCGGCCCATCGCCTCGCCGATGCCCCTGGGCTTCTACACGGTGGCCATCGCCTCCGTCCTCGTCGCCTGCTTCCAGCTGGGGGTCTTCCCGGAGACGGCCGGCCGGGCCGTCGCCCTCGCGATCCTCCCGGCCTTCGTGCTGCAACTCCTGGTGGGCGTCCTCGCCTTCGGCGCCCGGGACGTGCTCGCGGCCACGCTGATGGCCTGCTTCTCCGGCATGTGGCTGGCCGCCGCGCTCGTCCTGGCCCTGCAACCGCCCGGAGGCACCCGGGTGCTCGGCGTGCTGAACGCCGTGTTCGCGCTCTTCGCCCTCCTGATGGCGAGCGTCGCCGGGCGCAAACGGGCCCTGTGGTGCGTGCTGTGCGCGGCCGTGCCCCGGTTCTCCGCGGCCGCGCTGGCGGGCCTCACCGGCGTCTCCTGGGCGGCCACCCTCTCCGGCGCCCTGGGGCTGCTGCTCGCGGCGGTCGCGATGTACACCGCCTTCGCCCTGATGCTGGAGGACATGCGGGGCGTGGAGGTCCTGCCCATCGGGCGCAGCGGCCCCGCCCACCACGCCGTCGAAGGCGAACTCTCCGTACAACTGCGGGACATCGAGCGCCAGGCCGGCGTGCGCCGCACCCTCTGAGCCCGCGCCCTCCCCTTCCCCGTGGTCGCCGCACCCTTGGGGACCCTCCGGCCCCCATCCCCCCATCCCCCCATCCCCCCATCCCTCCGCCCCTGCGCACCTCCGCCCCGGAAACGAGAAAGAAGAACCTCATGACCGTGATGCCGGTCGGCGGTGTCACCCCGCCGCCCGTGCCACCGCCCGGTGGCGCCGCGGACCTCGTCCTGCGGAACGCGAAGATCCACACCGGTGATCCCGCCCGCCCCGCCGCCTCTGCCCTCGCGGTGCGCGACGGCCACCTCGTCGCCCTCGGCGACGACGGCGACATCGCCGGTCTCCTCGGACCGGGCACCCGCGTCCTCGACGCCCTCGGACGCCGGGTCGTCCCCGGCCTCAACGACTCCCACCTGCACGTCATCCGGGGTGGCCTCGCCTACGTCCTGGAACTGCGCTGGGACGGCGTACGGTCGCTGCGCCAGGCACTGGCCATGCTCCGCGAGCAGGCCGGGCGCACGCCACGGGGACAGTGGATACGGGTGGTGGGCGGCTGGAGCGCGGACCAGTTCGCCGAGCGGCGCCTGCCGACACCGGCCGAACTGACCGCGGCGGCACCGGACACCCCGGTCTTCGTCCTCCACCTCTACCAGGCCGCCGTCCTCAACCGCGCCGCCGTCCGCGCCGCCGGATTCACCCGGGACACCCCCGACCCCCGCGGCGGCCAGATCGTCCGCGGCCGCGACGGAGAGCCCAACGGCATGCTGCTGGCCGCCCCCAGCGCCCTCCTCCTGTACTCCACCCTCGCCAAGGCGCCCCCGCTCGACCCGGCTGACCGGGCGACGTCCACCCGTCACTTCCTGCGCGAACTCAACCGCTTCGGCCTCACCTCGGCCGTGGACGCGGCCGGCGGCTTCCAGAGCTTCCCCGACGACTACACCACCGTCGTCGACCTGGCCCGCGAGGGCCGGCTCAGCGTCCGCATCGCCTACCACCTGTTCCCGCAGACCGCGGGACAGGAACTCGCCGACCTGCGGCGGTGGACCGACACCGTGCGCCCCGGCGAGGGCGACGCGTGGCTGCGGCTCAACGGCGCGGGGGAGAACCTGACCTGGGCCGCCGCGGACTTCGAGAACTTCTCCGAACCCCGACCCGAACTCGGCCCCTACGAGGGCGAGTTCGAGAAGGCGGTACGCCTGCTCATGGAGAACGGCTGGGGGTTCCGGCTCCACGCGACGTACGACGAGACCATCCGCCGCGACCTCGCCGTCTTCGAGAAACTGGCGGCCGAGGGGCTCTTCCCGGCCGGCAACCGCTGGCTCTTCGACCACGCCGAGACCGTCTCGCCCGCCAGCCTGGAGCGCATCGCCGCCCTGGGCGGCACGATCAGCGTGCAGAACCGCATGTCCTTCCAGGGCAGGGCGTTCACCGACCGGTACGGGCCCGAGGCCGCCGCCCGCACCCCTCCGGTCACCGACATGCTCGCCGCCGGCATCCCGGTGGCCGCGGGCACCGACGCCACGCGCGTCTCCTCCTACAACCCGTGGGTGGCCCTGCACTGGCTGGTGACCGGCCGCACCGTCGGCGGTCTGCGCCTGTACCCGCCGCAGCGGCGGGTCTCCCGCGCGACGGCCCTGGACATGTACACGCGACAGGGCGCGCGGATCACGGGTGAGGACGGGGTGAAGGGCGTCCTCAAGGAGGGATGCTTCGCCGACTTCGCCGTCCTCTCCGACGACTACTTCACCGTGGACGCCGACGACATCCCGCACATCGAGTCCCTGCTCACCGTCGTGGGCGGCCGGATCGTGTACGGGGCGGGCGAGTACGAGGGGACCGACGAGGCGGTCCCGCCCGTCGGCCCGGACTGGAGCCCGGTCGCCCGCTTCGGCGGCTACCAGGCGTCGCCGCCGCCCTCCCGGACCGGCGCCCGCCAGGCCGGCCGGGTCGCCGAGGCCGTCGCCGCCTCCGAGGAGCACCGGCGGTGGCGCGTCGCGCGCGGCACCGCCCCCGAGAACCCGCCGGAGATCCCCGACCCGTGCTTCCCGTACTGAGGCACCCGGTCACCCACGGGCCTCCGGCGCCCCGCACCACCTTCCTTCCCACCCGTGAAACGGAGTTCGTCATGCCCGAGTTCGACCTCGACCACGTCACGGCCGCCCCGAGCCCGGACCTGCTCACCCCCGGCAACGCGATGATGCTGTTCGTCGACCACCAGCCGCAGATGTTCTTCGGGGCCGCCAGCGCCGACCGCGCCGGCGTCATCAACGCCACCGTCGGGCTGGCGAAGGCCGCCCGCGTCTTCGACGTGCCCGTCGTCCTGTCCACCGTCGCGGCCGAGTCCTTCTCCGGCCCGATCCTGCCGCAGCTGCGCGAGGTGTTCCCCAAGGAGGAGGTGGTCGACCGCACCACCATGAACGCCTGGGAGGACCAGGCGCTGGTCGACGCCGTGAAGGCGACCGGCCGCCGCAAGATCGTCCTGTCCGGGCTGTGGACCGAGGTCTGTCTCGTCCTGCCCGCCCTCTCGGCGCTCGCCCAGGGCTACGAGGTGTACGTCGTCGCGGACGCCTCCGCCGGTGTCACCCCGGCCGCCCACGAGCACGCGATGCAGCGCATGACCGCCGCCGGCGCGGTCCCCGTCACCTGGCTCCAGGTCCTCCTGGAGCTCCAGCGGGACTGGGCGCGCGGCGAGACCTACGCGGCGACGCTGGACGTCGTCAAGGAGCACGGCGGCGCCTACGGCATGGGCGTCGTCTACGCCCAGTCGATGATCGACCCGCACGCGGCCGGCTGACGGAAGGCCCCCTTTCGTGGACACCGGACTGTTCCTCCTGCGCCTGCTGACGGGCCTGCTGATCGCCGGACACGGTGTGCAGAAGGTCAGCTTCCGGCTCGGCGGCGACGGACTCGCGGGCGGAGCGGAGGAGTTCCGGCGCGACGGCTTCCGCGGCGGGGTGGCGACCGCCCTCGCCGCGGGAGCCGGTCAGATCGGCTCCGGCGTCCTGCTGGCCTGCGGGGCGCTCACCCCGCTCGCCGCGGCGGGCGCCGCCGGCGTGATGACGGTCGCCCTGACCGTGAAGTGGCCCCACGGCCTGTGGGTGCAAAGGGACGGGTACGAGTACCCGCTCGTCCTCGTGACCGTCGCCGCGGCGCTCGCGCTCACCGGGCCGGGCCGCTTCTCCGCCGACCGGCTCCTCGGCCTGCCGCCGTGGCCCGCCTGGGCGCCGGCTCTCGCGGTGGCCGCCGGGATCGGCAGCGGGCTCGCCGTCCGCGTGCTGCTGCACCGGCCGCCCGCACGCCCCGGTCCCGTACCGCCCCTCTCCCGCGGTCCCCGGAGCCCGGCGTGACCGTGCCGACGGGGTCCGGGGCCCGGGGCCCGCGCCGCCGGAGCCCGGCGTCATCACGCCGACGGACGGGCCTTCCCACCACCCGCCTCACCGGCGCCCCGCCTCCCCTGCCCGCCTCCCCCCGCTCCACCTCACCCCGCTCCACCTCACCCTTCCCGCCATCGATCCGGACAAGGACAGCCGACCATGACCACCGACCGTGCCCTCTCCCGCCGCGGTGTCCTGACCACGGCCGCCGGAGCGGCCGCCGCGCTGACCACGGCCGCCGCCCCCGCGGCGGCGGACACCGGCCCGCGCGGCGGCCCGACCGTCGTCCTCGTGCACGGGGCGTTCGCCGACGCCTCCAGCTGGACACCGGTCATCGGCCGGCTCCAGCGCCACGGACTGAACGTGGTGGCACCGGCCAACCCGCTGCGCGGCCTGGCCGCCGACGCCGCCCAGCTGACCGCCGTACTCGCCACCCTTCCCGGCCCCGTCGTCCTGGCCGGCCACTCCTACGGCGGGGCCGTGATCACGGAGGCCGCCACCGCGTCCCCCCACGTCAAGGCACTGGTGCACATCGCGGCCTTCATGCCCGACCGGGGCGAGGTGCTGGGCGAGCTGGCCGCGCGCTTCCCCGGCTCCCGTCTCCTCGACGCGCTCACCCAGGTGCCCGTTCCCGGGCCGGACGGCGCCCCCGGGGCCGACCTGTACCTGCGGACCGACCGCTTCCACGAGGTGTTCGCACACGACGTGCCGCGGAGCACCGCCCGCATCCTGGCGTCCGTCCAGCGGCCGCTGAGCGCCGGCGCGTTCACCGACCGGGCGAACACGGCGGCCTGGCGGCACCTGCCGTCCTGGGTCCTGGTCGCCGGGGAGGACCGCGGCATCCCCCCGGAGCTCCAGCGCTTCCAGGCCCGGCGGGCGGGCGCGCGCACCGTGGAGGTCCGCTCCTCGCACCTGCCCCTGTACAGCCACCCCGGCACCGTCGCCTCGGTGATCCGGGCCGCCGCGGCCCAGGCCGCCTGACCCCCGCGCCCCTCCCACCAGCCCCGGAGAGAACCCATGGCATCCACGCCTGCCCCCGGCACCTCCTACGCCCGCGACCTCGCCCAGGTCGAACGCGCCAACGCCTCCGGCCGGATCCCGGTCGTCTTCGTCCACGGCCTGTGGCTCCTGCCCACCAGCTGGGACCGGTGGGCCGGCGTCTTCGAGGAGGCCGGTTACACCGCCGTGACCCCCGGATGGCCGGACGACCCCGAGACGGTCGAGGAGGCCCGGGCCCACCCGGAGTCCTTCGCCGGGAAGACCGTCGGCCAGGTCGCCGACCACTTCTGCGGCCTCGTCCGCAAGCTGGACGTCAAGCCCGTCGTCGTCGGTCACTCCTTCGGCGGCCTGATCACGCAGATCATCGCCGGCCGTGAACTGTCCCGGGCGTCGGTCGCCATCGACCCGGCGCCGTTCCGGGGCGTGCTGCCGCTGCCCCTGTCGTCCTTGCGGGCCGCGAGCGCCGTCCTGGGCAACCCCGCGAACTACCACCGCGCGGTGCCGCTGACGTACGAGCAGTTCCGCTACTCCTTCGCCAACGCCGTCGACGAGGACGAGGCGCGCCGGCTGTACGACACCTACGCGGTGCCCGCTCCCGGGGTTCCGCTGTTCCAGGCGGCCGCCGCCAACCTCAACCCCTGGACCGAGGTGAAGGTCGACACCACGGCCGCCGGCCGCGGCCCGCTGCTGATCGTCTCGGGCGAGAAGGACCACACCGTGCCCTGGGCCATCGCCAAGGCGTCCTACGACAAGCAGCTCCGCAACGCGCACGCGGTGACGGAGATCGTCGAGATGCCGGGCCGCGGCCACGCGCTGACGATCGACGACGGCTGGCGCGAGGTCGCGGACACCGTGCTCGCCTTCGTCCGGCGCTTCGTCGGCCCCGAGGGCCGTCCGTAGGGTGCCTTCCCGGCGCACACGGTCACGCGTAGGGGTCGAACGGGACCCCCGCGGGCCGGGCCGCCGCCAGGTGGGAGGCGAAGCTGCCGTCCTTCAGGCCGAAGTGGGCGCTGCCGAAGTCGTGGGCGGCCAGCTTCTCGCGTACGCCTGCGGGGTAGCCGTTCCAGCCGACCAGGGCCGGGTACTGCCAGGTGCCCTCGTGGTTCTCCGGCGGCTCGTCGCCCGCGCCGGCCGGGCGGAAGCAGTGCGTGCCGATGCCGTCCTTGTGGTAGACGACCTTCGGGTGGGTGCCGTCGAAGCGGACGGCGGAGCGCGCGTGCACGGTGAACGAGCCGTGGTTCGAGGTCGCGACGTACTGGACGGTGCCGTCCCGCACCCACACCACGACGTGCTCCCAGTCGTGCCGGTGGCCGCCGATGCCGCTGCCGGGCACCGCCTGGTCCTTCTCGAAGTACAGGCCGTACAGGTAGGCGCACCAGCCGTTGTCGCACAGGGAGCGGGAGTAGCCGTTGGTGCGGTCCAGGTCGGCGGCGTCGCGGCAGTCGCCGTCGAGGGCGCCGGCCGGCTTCAGGCCCCCGTTGACCGTGCCGTCGGGGCCGATGGCGGGGCTGGAATAGCAGCCGTCGGTGTCGTAGTCGTAGGCGGGCTGGTACGTCCGCTCCGCCGCGTCCGCGTGGGCGGGCAGCGGCGGGGGCGGGGCGGCGAAGGCGGTGGCGGGGAAGGCGAGGACGAGAGAGACGGCACCGGCCAGGCCGGTGAGCCATCTCCTGCGGCCGGTGCGGGGGCTGTTCGACGGCACGGCGTCCTCCTCTGGTCCGGGCGCGGGCAACTGCCGCGTGGGAATGAGGAGTTCAGCTTTCCGGTTCTCCGCTGCCGGGCCAAGGGGTCGCAGACGTCCCTGTGGTGAAGCGCGGCCCAATAATTGACGTCACGTCACATCACGCCCTGCCGTGCGAGGGTGCCGGGGAGGCCGGCCGCGGCCCTCTCCGGCGCCGCATCCGGCCGCGTCGGCGCGGCCGGATGCGCCTGTGGTGCTTCAGCCCGCCGAGGAGGCCGCGTCGGCCGGCGTGCCCTCGGGCGCGGGCGTCGCGGCGGGGGCGGCGGGCCGCCGGCCCGGGATGAAGGCGGCGACGGCGAAGGCCAGCAGCGCGGCGCCGGCGCCGATGGCCAGGACGGTCTTGAAGCCGCTTTCCGAAGGCAGCGGGTGGCCGCCGAGGTCCGTGGTCATCTGGGCCAGGATCACCCCGGCGATGGCGCTGGCGACCGACGTGCCGATGGACCGCATGAGGGTGTTGAGGCTGTTCGCGGCGGCCGTCTCGCCCGCCGGTACGGCGCCCATGATCAGGGCGGGCATGGAGCCGTAGGTGAAGCCGATGCCGGCGCCGATGACGCAGGAGACCAGCACCAGGTGCCAGACCTCGGACATCAGCACGATGTTCAGCCCGTACCCGGCCGCCACGATCAGCGCACCGGTCATCAGCGTCGTCTTGGGGCCCTTGCTCCGCGAGAGGGCGGCGGAGACCGGGGCGAACGCCATCATCACCAGTCCGGACGGCGCCATGACCAGACCGGCGGCCAGCATGGACCGGCCCAGACCGTAGCCGGTCGCCTCGGGCATCTGCAGGAGCTGCGGAAGGACCAGGGACATCGCGAACATGGCGAAGCCGACCGCGACGGAGGCGAGGTTGGTGAACAGCACCTGGCGGCGGGCGGTGGTGCGCAGGTCCACCAGCGGCTGCCCGGTGCGCAGCTCCCACCGGCCCCACGCGAGCAGGACGACGACGGCCGCCGCGAACAGGCCGAGGGTGGTGCCGCCGGTCCAGCCCCAGTCGGCGCCCTTGGAGATCGCCAGCAGCAGGCAGATCAGCCCGGCGGCCAGGCCGGCACCGCCGACCAGGTCGAAGCGGCCCCCGGTGCGGACCTTCGACTCGGGCACGAGCAGCAGGATCAGCAGCAGGGCGACGGCGCCGAGGGCGGCGGAGGTCCAGAACAGCACGTGCCAGTCGAAGTGGTCGGCGATGAGCGCGGCGGCGGGCAGGCCCAGGGCGCCGCCCACCCCGAGGGAGGCGCTCATCAGGGCGGTGGCGCCGGCCAGCCGGTCGGCGGGCAGCTCGTCGCGCATGATGCTGATGCCGAGCGGCACCACGGCCGCCGACAGGCCCTGCACCGCCCGGCCCACGATCATCGGGATCAGGGACTCGCTCAGGGCGCAGATCACCGAGCCGGCCACCAGCAGCACGACGGAGGCCAGCAGCATGCGGCGCTTGCCCGCCATGTCGCCGAGCCGGCCGACGACCGGGGTGGCCACCGCGGCGGCCAGCAGCGTGGCGGTGACCGCCCAGGCGGTGTCCGACGCGGGGGCGTCCAGGTAAGCGGGCAGCTCCGGGACGATCGGTATGACGAGCGTCTGCATCAGCGAGACGACGATCCCGGCCAGGGCCAGCACCGCCACCATGACGTTCGGCCGCGGCGGGGCGCCGGACGCGGCGTCGGCGGACTGGGCGGATACGTCGGACATGGACATGCCTCCAGGGATGGGCGCGGTGCGACACCGCCATGATTAAATCAATCGACTGACTTACTCTAGAGGCGAGGTGGAACGGCCGGGCGCGCGCCCCCGGTGTGCGGGTGGTACGGGCGGCGACGCGAGCGGTGAGGGCGGGGGCCGGATCCGGGGACGGGGACGTTGCGTAGGCTTCCGTAGCTGGAAGGAGCCGCCCGGGGGGCGGCGACCCGCGGCGGCTGAAGGGACGGACCGCCGGACGGGCCTGGGAAGAACCGGCGTCCCGGTGTGGTGGTGATCATGGTGGCCAGGGCGGTCCGGGCGGAACAGGCCAGTGCGACCCGGGAGCTGATCCTGACCACGGCCGAGCGGCTGTTCGCCGAACGCGGCGTGTACGCGGTGTCCAACCGGCAGGTCAGCGAGGCCGCCGGGCAGGGCAACAACGCCGCCGTCGGCTACCACTTCGGCACCAAGGCCGACCTGGTCCGCGCGATCGCCCGCCGCCACGCCGTGCGCATCGAGGACATCCGCGCCGGACTGTCGGCCTCCGCCGCCGGTTCCACGGACGTCCGCGACTGGGTGGGCTGCCTGGTGCGGCCGTTGTACGACCACCTCGCGGCTCTCGGCAGTCCCACCTGGTACGCGCGCTTCTGCGCCCAGGTGACGACCGATCCGGCGCTGCGGCAGATCATGGCCGAGGAGTCCTTCACCTCCCCGTCGCTGCGGCACATCCTCGACGGGCTGTACCGGTGCCTGCCCGAGCTGCCGGCCGAGGTCCGCGCCGAGCGGGGCGAGATGGTGCGCCACCTGATCGTGCAGACGGCCGGGGAGCGGGAGCGCGCGCTCGCCGAGGGCAGGCCCACCGCCCGCGGCAGCTGGCGCGAGGCGGCCGACGGGCTCGTCGACGCGATCGTCGGTCTGTGGACGGCGCCGGTCACCGGCGACCGGGGGTGAGGGGAAGGCCGCGGAAGGGGTGATCCCGCCGCGGCCGCCGGTCACCGGCGGGCGGGGACGCGGGCGGCGCCCGCCTGGCGTGGCCGCTGTGCGGGGAGCGCCGGGGCGGCCGCGTCCGAGAGGCGAGACGGTGAACCCCGGATGCCCTCTCGGACGCGAGCCGGTGATACCTGGACGCCCTCTCCGCCGCGGCCCCCGGCCCCCCGCCCGTCACGTCCAGCGCGGCGGCGTCCAGTCGGCGTGCCTCAGGATCGTCCGCATGGTCACGCCGGACGGAGCCAGCCGGAGCGCCGCGTTGCGGGCGGCGACCGCCAGCGGATGGGCCAGCTGCTGGCCCATCCGGCCGGCCTGGCGGGCCGCCCGCGCCACGGACTGGCTGCGCGGGCGGCGCTCGGCGTCGTAGCGGGTGAGCGCCGACTCGACCGTCGGTCCGGTGGCGAGCGCGGCCGTCAGGGTGGCCGCGTCCTCCAGCGCCTGGCAGGCGCCCTGGCCCAGGTGCGGGGTCATGGCGTGGGCCGCGTCGCCCAGCAGGACGCACCGCCCCGCGGTGTAGGAGGGCAGCGGCGTCGTCAGCTCGTGGATGTCGTGGTGGAGGACGGCGTCGGGCCGGGTGGCCTCCAGCAGCTCGGGGATCGGGGCGTGCCAGCCGCCGAACCGGCGGCGCACGGCGGCCAGGGAGTCGCTGTGGCGTACCCCGGGCGGCGAGTTGAGCACGGCGTGCCATTCGACCCGGCCGTCCCGGAAGCCGATGTGGCCGAACTCCGCGCCGTTGCCCCAGGTCAGCGTGAAGTCCGTGGCCAGGTCCACGGGGCGTTCGGTGATGGCGCGCAGAACGGTCGAACCGCTGTAGACGGGGCCGGGATGGCCGGGGAACAACTGCCCGCGCAGCCTGCTGCCGACCCCGTCGGCGGCCACGACCAGATCGGCGTCCAGGCTGTCGCCCCCGACGGCCACCCGCACCCGGCCGGCGTCCACGGACTCGGCGGAGGTCGCCTCGGCCCCGATGCGCAGGCACTCCGGCGGCAGGGCGGCGCGCAGCAGCCGGTGCAGCTCGGCCCGGGGGATGCCGACGATCGGAGTCCCCAGCGCGCGTTCGAGGGCGGCCCCGTCCATCCGGGACAGCCACCGCCCGTCGGGGGCACGGGTGCCCCCCTTGTACTGCGGCAGGGCCGCCGCGCGCACGGCCGCGCCGACGCCGAGAGCGTCCAGCGCGCGGATGCCGTTGGCGTGCAGCGAGATGCCCGCCCCCACGTCGGCGAGGCGCCGGGCCCGTTCGACGACCGTCACCCGCCAGCCGATCCCGTGCAGACCGATCGCGGCGGCCAGCCCGCCGATGCCCCCACCGACGATCACCGCACTGCCGTCCATGCTCGCCCCTTTCCCGCACACCACGTCTTCTACAGGTGTAGAAGGGTGACGATACTCCCGCCCTCTACAGGTGTAGAAAGAGGGGGTGCCCACAGACCGACGTACCGTCCTCGCCGACGCGGCCATCGACGTCCTCGCCCACCACGGGATGCGCGGACTGACCCACCGGGCGGTGGACCGGGCGGCCGGCATGCCGTCCGGCACCACCTCCGCCTACTACCGCACGCGCCAGGCCCTGCTGACCGCGCTGGTCCGGCGGCTCGTCGCCCTCGACCAGGCCGAACTCCAGGACGCCGGGAAGCGCATCCCCGTACCGCGCGACGCGCGGGAACTGGCCGCAGCTCTCGGCGCCCTCGTCGAGCGGCGGCTCACCGGCGACGGACGGCGGCGGTCCCTGGCGCGCTACGCGTGCGCGATCGAGAGCGTGCACCACCCCGGACTGCGAGAGATCCTCGTCCCGCGCGACAACGCGGCGCGGCAGGCCGTGCGCGCCTTCCTGGCCGCACAGGGCGTCACCGACCCCGAAGAGCGCACCCTCACGCTGCTGACCTGCGTGGACGGCCTGGTCTTCGACCGGCTGGTGAACGGCGGCAGCGTGTCTCCCCGGGACATCCAGGGACTCGTGACGGCCGCGCTGCGCCGGGACCCGGCGCCACCGGCGGGGGACGGGACGCGGTGACCGGTGTGCCCTGTCCCGGCGGGTGAGGGTCCTGGCCCGGCGCCGCCGTGCGGGAGGGAGTGTGGTGACCGGTGTGCCCCGTCCCGGCGGGTGAAGGCCCCGGCCCGGCGCCGCCGCGCGGGACGGAACGCGGTGACGGCGTGCCCGCCTTGCCGGGTGAAGGTCCGGGCCCGTGCCACGGCACCGCCCGCCGCCCGCGGCGGACCCGGACGCCTCCAGCCGCGGTTGTGCCCGCTCCCCGCAGGGATGATCCTGGACGACATGGAGCAAGCCTCCGCCGCGGCGGTCGTCGACGCCCGCGGCGTCGTGACGGGGTGGAGCGACGGCGCCCGGCGCCTGACCGGATATCCGGCCGAGGAGGCCGTGGGCCGGGCCGCCCGGGAGCTGCTCGCCGAGGACCCGCCGCCCGGCGCCGTGTCCCGGCTCGCGGGCACCGCCGTACTGCGGCACCGGGACGGCTCGGCCGTCGCCCTCCCCCTCACGGCCTGCCCGCTGCTGGGCGCGGACGGCACCCCCGGCGGATACGTGATCACCGTCTCCGCCCCGCCCGGCTGGGCGGAACAGGCCTTCCAGCAGGCGTCCCTGTCGATGTCGGTCTTCGACGCCCGCCAGCGCTACCTGCGCGTCAACCGGGAGGCCTGCCAGGTCATGGGCCTGCCCGAGGAAGCCCTGGTCGGCCGGTACTTCCCGGACACCGCCGACGACAGCGAGTACAGCCGCAGATTCCTGCAGAACCTGCGCCGGGTCGCCGAGACGGGCGAGTCCCTCCACTTCGAGGCCTACACCCACGGACCCGCCGAGGACCGCGACCACGCCTGGAACATCGAGATGTGGCCGGTGCGCGACGGCTCGGGCGAGCCGGTCGGCACCGCCCTGGCCGCGTTCGACAGCTCCGACCAGCACTGGGCCCGGCAGCGGCTGGCCGTCCTCGACGAGGCCGCCTCCGCCATCGGCACCACCCTGGACGTCGTCCGCACCGCCGAGGAACTGGTCGGGCTCCTCATCCCGCGGTTCGCCGACTTCGCCAGCGTCGACCTGCTCGACTGGGTACTGGGCGCCGACGAACCGATCGCGGTGCCGGCCGAGGACATCGAGCTGCGCCGGGTGGCCCACGGCACCGCCGTCGAGGGATTCCCGAAGCCGTCCGTGCACCTGGGCGACTCCGACGTCTACCCCCCGTACTCCGCGCCCGCCCGCGCGCTCCGGGAGGGCAGGGCCGTGCTGACCGGCCCCGGTGACCCCGACTTCGACCGGTGGATGCGGGTGCGCAACGCGCAGGCCCCGCGCAACCGCCGCTACCGCGAGAGCGTCCGCTCCACCCTGGCCGTACCGCTGCGGGCCCGCGGCACCACCATGGGCGTCGCGGTGATGGTCCGCGCCGCGCCCCTGGACCCGTACGGCGCGCAGGACGTCGTCCTGGCCGAGGAACTCGCCAGCCGGGCCGCCGTCTGCGTCGACAACGCCCGCCGCTTCGCCCGCGAACGCAGCACCGCGCTCGCCCTCCAGCACAGCCTGCTGCCCCGCGGCCTGCCCGGACAGGCCGCGGTCGAGGTCGCCCACCGCTACCTGCCCTCCCGGTCGGCGGCCGGCATCGGCGGCGACTGGTTCGACGTGATCCCGCTGTCCGGCTGCCGGGTCGCCCTCGTCGTCGGCGACGTCGTCGGCCACGGCATCCCGTCGTCGGCGACCATGGGACGGCTGTGCACCGCCGTGCGCACGCTCGCCGACGTCGACCTGCCCCCGGACGAACTCCTCACCCACCTCGACGACCTGGTCACCCACCTCGTGGCGGCCGGCGAGGACGGGGAGGAGATCGCCGAGCTCGGCGCCACCTGCCTGTACGCCGTGTACGACCCCGTCACCCGCCGGCTCGACGTGGCCGGCGCCGGCCACCCCGCGCCCGCGCTCGTCCTCCCCGACGGCACCGCGCGGCTGATCCCCCTGAGCGCCGGGCCGCCGCTCGGCGTCGGCTGCCTGCCCTTCGAGGCGACGGCGCTGGAACTGCCCGAGGGGTCCGTCGTCGCCCTCTACACCGACGGCCTCGTCGACGGCCGGGACCGGGACGTCGACCACGCCACCGACGAGCTGTGCCGCGCGCTGACCGCGCCCGCGGCCTCCCTGGACGCGCTGTGCGACACCGTGCTGAAGGCCGTGATGCCGGAGGAGCCCGGCGACGACGTGGCCCTGCTGCTGGCCCGCACCCGCGCCCTGGGCGAGGACCGGGTCGCCACATGGGACGTCCCGCCGGACCCCGGGCACGTGGCCGCCACCCGCCAGGCCGCCATGGAGCGGCTGGCGGCCTGGGGCCTGGACGAGATCGCGTTCGTCACCGAACTCGTCGTCAGCGAACTCGTCACCAACGCCATCCGCTACGGCGAACCGCCCATCCGGCTGCGCCTCATCCGCGACCGCACCCTCATCTGCGAGGTCTCCGACGCCAGTTCCACCTCACCGCACCTGCGCCGCGCCCACGCCTACGACGAGGGCGGCCGGGGACTGCTGCTGGTCGCCCAGCTCACCCAGCGCTGGGGCAGCCGCCAGACCGGCGGCGGCAAGACCATCTGGGCCGAGCAGGCGCTGCCGCAGACCTGAACCCGGCAGCACCGGCCCGGCTCCCCGCGCCGCGGGCGCGCTCCGTCAGAACTCCTCGTGCACCTCGGGGTCCCCGCCCAGGCGCCGATGGGCGCGGTCGGCGACCGCGCGCATCTCGTCCGCGCCGAGCTCGAAACCGAAGACGCCGAGGTTCTCCCGCTGCCGCTCGGGGCTCGCCGACTTCGGCACGGGCACCGCGCCCAGCTGCGTGTGCCAGCGCAGGACGACCTGACCGGGCGTCACCCCGTGCGCCTCGGCGATCCGGGCGAGGGCCGGGTCCGCCAGCAGGTCCGAGCCCCGGCCCAGCGGACTCCAGCTCTCGGTCGCCACGCCCTTCGCGGCGTGGAAGGCGCGCAGCTCCTCCTGCGGCAGGAGCGGGTGCAGCTCGATCTGGTTGACGGAGGGCAGGACACCGGTCTCCTTCTCCAGCCGCTCGATGTGCCCGGGGGTGAAGTTGGAGACGCCGATGGACCGTACGAGCCCCTCCTCCCGGAGCTTGATCATGGCCCGCCAGGAGTCGACGTAACGGCCGACGCGGGGGAGCGGCCAGTGGATCAGGTACAGGTCGACGTAGTCCAGGCCGAGACGGGCGCGGGACTCCTCGAAGGAGGCGAGAGTCTCCTCGTAGCCGTGGTGCCGGCCCGGCAGCTTGGTCGTCACCACGACGTCCTCGCGGGGCACGCCGCTGCGGGCGACGGCACGGCCGACCCCGTTCTCGTTGCGGTAGTTGGCCGCCGTGTCGACCAGGCGGTAGCCGAGCTCCAGGGCGCTCAGGACGGCCCGCTCGGCCTCGGCGTCGTCCATCGGCCAGGTGCCCAGGCCGAGGGCGGGCAGTGTCGTGCCGTCGTTGAGGGTGTGCGTCGGGGTGCTGATCACAGGGGACCTTTCCTCGGGCTCTTTCAGCGTGGTCACTGACCGGGTGACGGTACCGGTCTCCGCGACGGACAAGGCTCCCGTGCCGTCGAGGGAGGTGTCCGGCCTCTCGTTTCACCGGCGCGGGAGCCTCGTCGGTGCCCTGTCCCGCCGCACTCGGCCTGCCTCAGCGCCCCGCCCCGCGCCCCTGCGGGTGGTGGACCCGAGCACTCTCCCCGCCGGCCTCGCCGCCCTGCACCGGGACGCCGAGGACCGTGTCGCGGGACCGGTCAGCCTGCTGGAACTGACCACCGACCTCGGCGTCCCCGCCTACTGGGCCTACACCCCCGCTCCGCCCGGAGCCCCGGCGCGGCTGCGCGGCGCGGGCTCCTCCCTGTCCGCCCGCTACGCCGCCGAACGGGCCCTGAGTGAACTCGTCCAGATCCACTCCGTGCTCACCACCCGCCCCGGGACGGTGCGTCGGCCGAAGGCGTGCACCCGGAAGTACCCGGCGCTGCACCGCTGCCACCTCGCCGACTTCTCCCCCCGCCTCTCCACGGCCCGCACCGTCCCCTTCACCGACACCCCCAGCCCCGCCGCCCCGGCCGAGCACCTGACCCGCCTCCTGGAGCGCTTCCACGCCCGCGGAATGACCGCCTGGGCCCGCGAACACCACGTCACCGGCCATCTGGCCGTGGTCAACGTCCTCGTCCCCGGCGCCGAACGCTTCGTCCTGGTCACCGACGGCTCCCCGGTCCTGCCGGGCCGACGCGCGCTGGACGCCCGCGAGACCGGCCGGCCATGCGCTGACCGACGGACGGCTTGACCCGCCGGCTGCGGCAAGGGGCAGGGGAAGCCGTGCGGTACGACCGGGTGACACGGCGGCGCGGATGCCGGAGCCGGCCGCGATCTGCGCGAGGGCGCCGTGGCGGCGCGGGTGCACCGGCCCGACCGGGGCGTGAGGCAGGCCGAGTACGGCAGGACAGGGCACCGACGAGGCTCCCGCGCTGCTGGAAGGCGGTGTTCTTCCGGGGCGACGGCTGGACCACGCCGGACTGTCCGCCCTGGTGCGCGTGTTCGCCGGCGGCCCGCGCGCCGGGCACCGGCTACCGGCCGCGGCCGGGCGGCACCGCACACCTCGGCCACCCCCGGATCACGCACCGGGTGATGCTCGCCGGCGACGTCCCGGCCGCTGCCGGCCGGGACGTCGGAGCCGCTGCGCGGCAGCGGGCCGGGACGCTGGTGATCCCGGCCGCGCTGCCCCGGCACCCTCGGCGCTCCCCGGTGTTCTCACCGTTCTCACCGTTCCCGCGCGTCCTCATCGCTTCCGCGCGTCCTCACTGCCTCCGGGAGCGCGCGCCCTCGTACGACGGGGCGTGCCAGGGCTCGCGTGCCGCGGCGCGGTCCGGCGCGGCGGTGCCCCGTGGCGGGCCGGAAGGGCGGCCGACCGCGACGGAACGTTTCTCCCGGTCTTCGCCCAGGATCAGCAACGGGTCGAACATCACCACCACGCCGGCCAGCAGCAGGAAGACGAGCGGCCCGAGGAGCATGGGCAGCAGCAGCGAGGTGGGGGGACTGCCGGCCCAGGACGCGCCGGCCGCGTCGTGCACGTGGACGCTCACGGCCGCCATCCCCGTGTAGTGCATGCCCGAGACGGCCACCCCCATGATCAGGCTGGCCCCGAGGCTGGCCAGGAACCCGCGGATGGTGACCGCCGCCCACAGCGCGGCGGTCGCGGCGACGATCGCGACGGTTACGGAGAGCGCCACGGTGGCCGGGTCGTACCGGACCTCCCCGTCCAGCCGCATCGCCGCCATCCCCAGGTAGTGCATCGCGGCGACACCGAGTCCCGTGACGACGCCCGCGGCGGCCAGCGTGCCCGGCCGCGCGCCGCGGTACCCCACCGCGAACACCCCGACGCCGACCACGCCCACCGCCACCGCGAGACTGAGCACCGTGACGCCCACGTCGTAGTGGACCCGGGTCTCCACGACGCGGAAGCCCATCATGGCGATGAAGTGCATCGTCCAGATCCCGCAGCCGATCGACGCGGCGCCCAGCGCCAGCCAGCCCGGCTTCCACGACCGCGTGCCCAGCAGCGACCGCACGGTGCAGCGCAGGCCGAGGGCGCCCCCCAGACAGGCCATCAGGTAGGCGGCCACCGGGGTCACCGCTCCGTAGCGGAACCCGTCTATCGTGCCTTCCATGCGCCAACTCCCCCAGGGCAACGGCTGATGCTGGAGGAAGGTCTACGGGTAACAGGGGCGTAAAGCAAGCCTTTCCAGGGAAGAGGCGGCCGTCTCCCGGTCCTCCGAGGGCTCTTCGGCCGCCCCGGACCCGCCGGGCCGGAACGTCCGCTGCCGGAACGTCCGCTGTCAGAACGTTCGCTTCAGCAGGTCGAGCAGAGCCGCCCAGTGCCGCTCGGCGGCCTCCCGGTCGTACACGTCGGTGTCGGCCTGCGTGTAGCCGTGACGGGCGCCGGCGTAGACCTCGCAGCGGTGCCGGACGCCCGCCTCGGTGAGGGCCTCCTCCAGGCGCGCGATCTGCTCCGGCGGCAGCGAGGGGTCCTCGTCGGCGTGGCCGAAGTACAGCTCCGCGGTGACGTTCCCGGCCACCAGGTGAGGGCTGTCCGGCTCCTCGGTCGCCAGCCGCCCGCCGTGGAAACCGGCCGCCGCCGCCACCCGGGCCGGGTAGGTGCCGGCGGTGAGCAGCGAGAGCCGGGCGCCCATGCAGTAACCGGTCACCGCCACGGGTCCGTCGGCCGCCGCCGGGCACTGTGCCAGCCAGCGCAGCCAGGCGCCGGCGTCCCGCATCGCCAGCTCCGGCGTCAGCTCCCGCATGATCGGGCCCAGGTGCGCGAAGAGGTCCTGGCGCGAGGCCGCGTCGATGAACTCGGGCAGCTCCACGACCGGTGCCCGCCCGTGCCGGTGGAACACGTTGGGCACCAGGACGGTGTACCCGGCGCCGGCCAGCCGGTCGGCCATGGACCGCAGATGCGGACGCAGCCCGAAGGCGTCCGTGTAGAACAGCACCGCGGGATGCGCCCGCCCGTCGCCGGGATGCGCCAGGTAGGCGTCGGCGGTGCCGTCCTCGGTGGGGATGTCGACAGCGGTGCCCTGTACGGCGGTCATGGCGAAGCAGCCTTTCTGCGTGGGGGAGGCGAGGGATCCGCGGCGCTCGCACGCGGCGGACCCGAGGCCATCGTGGCACTCCCGGCACGGCCGCCGCCCTCCGCCCCCCACCGGTTGCAGTACCGATGACCTGCCGTTAAGCCGTCCTTTACCCGTGAAACACCGCTGAGAGCCCCGAACGGAAGGGGCGTCCGGCTCGCGACGCCCGGCACGCACGCTCGCCGTGGTGCCGAAACGCCCACGCGGCTCCGCCACGAGGGCGCTTCGGCGCCTTGCGAGGCACGCACCGGACGCCGCGAGCCGATCGGACTCCCCTTCTGTCCGGGCTCTTACTCGAACCGCGACGGATCGCCCGCGCCCCGCCGTACGACCTCGGCCTGCCCGCCGGAGAAGTCGACCACCGTCGTCGGCTCGGTGCCGCAGTCCCCGGAGTCGACCACCGCGTCCAGCACGTGGTCGAGCCGGTCCTTGATCTCCCAGCCCTGGGTCATCGGCTCCTCCTCGCCGGGCAGCAGCAGCGTGCTGGACAGCAGCGGCTCCCCGAGCTCGGCGAGCAGCGCCTGGGTGACGGCGTGATCGGGGATGCGCACGCCGACGGTCTTCTTCTTCGGGTGCTGGAGCATGCGCGGGACCTCCCGCGTCGCCGGCAGGATGAAGGTGTAGCTGCCGGGCGTCGACGCCTTGATCGCCCTGAACACGTCGTTGTCGATCCGCACGAACTGGCCGAGCTGGGCGAAGTCCTGGCACACCAGCGTGAAGTGGTGCCGGTCGTCCAGCCGGCGGATCGCCCGGATGCGGTCGACGCCGTCACGGCTGCCCAGTCGGCAGCCGAGCGCGTAGCAGGAGTCCGTCGGGTACGCGATGAGCGCGCCCGAACGGACGCCGTCGGCGACCTGGGCGATGCTGCGCGGCTGAGGGTTGTCGGGGTGCACGTCGTAGTACTTCGCCATCCGTCGAGCTTATGCCGCCCGCCGCCGGGCACGGCGCAGGCCGGCACGGGTGGCACCCCGCCCACGGCCGGTGCCCCGGTCCGTCCTCCCGCGGGCCCGCCCCGCGGACCCCGGCCCGCGCCTTCGTGAGGTAACGTCGCCGCCCGGTGGCCGGGCGGAAGACACCGGGCGGAAGACACCGGACGGAAAACGAGCAGGGAGAAGACCGACGTGGCGGGCCGAGCGGACGGGGCACGCACGGGGGAGCGGACGACCGGCGGGCGCCGGGCATGGGCGGCGGAGCTGCTGGACCATCTGCGGCCGGCCGGGCGCGACATCGGCAGGGTCGCCGCCTGGCTCGCCGGCACCCTGCGGGCGTCGGTGTCCCTCCAGGACGGTGACGGCGGCCTGCTGGCCGGTGTGCGGACACCGCTGGACGAGACCCTCGTCGCACAGATCACGGCCGGCCGCATCGCCTCCGCGGCCTGCGAGGACCGGGGCCGGCACCTGAGGCTGGTCCGGGTGGACCGGCCTCACCCGGAACCGCCCGCCGTCCTCGCGGTGCGCAGCGCCGCCCCCTTCGACCGGACGGCCGCCGACATCGTCACGCACACCGCCCAGGTGCTCGAACTCCTGCTGGCGGCCGACGCGTCGGCCACGGCCGGGCGGCGGCTGCGGCGGGCCGCCGCCGACCTGCGGCTGGCGATCCTGCAACTGCTGATGGTGGAGGACACCGTCTCCGCGCGCCGGGTGGCCGCGGGCCTCTGGCCGGGCCTGCTGGACACCGACGCCGCCCACGTCTACGTGGTCGAGAGCGGCCCCGGGCAGCGCGACCGGCTCGCCGAGGAGTGCCAGGAGGCGACCCGGGAGCAGGCCCTGGTCGTGCGCTGCCCGGCCGAGGACGCCCACGTCATCGTCCTGACGCCGCACAAGACGGCGGGAGCCGCGCTGCGCTCCCTGGTCGGCCGGCGCCCGGGCACCTACCTCGGTGGCAGCGCCCGGCAGAGCCTGGCCCGGACCGCCACCGCCTACGGGCAGGCCGTGAGCGCCCTCGCCGTCGCCCGCTTCCGCCCCGGCCGGGCGGCCGTGCACGCCGAACGCACCCACCCCGAGCGCCTGATGGACCCGGCGGTGCTGCGCGGCTGGACGGCCGGTCTGCTGCGCCCCCTCGATCCGCTGCCGCACCACATCCGCGCCGAACTCCTCGCCACCACCCGCCTCGGGCTGGAGTTCACCGCCGTCAGCGCGGCGAAGGTGCTCGGCGTCAGCCGCAACACCGTCCGCGCCCGCATGGACCGCGTCGAGGACCTGCTGCGCACGGACTTCGCCGACCTCACCGTCCGCGCCGCCGTCCACCTCGCCCTCAACTCCCGGGCCGTCCACGAGGGACACCCCCTGAACGGAGGAGAGGGAGGCGACGGAGGGCACGGCGGCCCCGGTCCGTCCGGGACCGGGCTCACCGACCTGCTGACCGGGCCCGCGCTGCGTGCCTGGGCCGACGACCTGCTGGGACGGCTGGAGCAGGACACCCGGGACCTGCGCCGCACGCTGCGCACCTGGATCGCGGCCGGGGCCCACGCCGAGCGGGCCGCGCGGACGCTGGGCGTCCACGCCCAGACCGTGCGCGAACACCTGCGCGGCGCCGAACCCGTCCTGGAACGCCGCCTGCTGGCCGGGGGCAGCGACCTGTACGAGGTCGTGCTCGCCCACCTGGCGGCCGGGGAGCTGGACCCGCCCGTCCTCGGCGGGACGAACCGGTGCTCTCCGGACTCACCTGTGCACAGGTGAGTCCCGCCGCCCTCGCAGCGGGCACCGGCGCGCTTCACAACGGCGGACCGCTGCACGTAGGTTCGACGGGTCGCGGGGGCACGACCGGCACGGGGGACCGGTCGGGCCCCCATGGCCGGCCGGCCCCCGTTCCTTCGCCCCGGCCCGGCGCCGCCGCCGGACCGGGCCCGGCGCACAGGAGGGGGAGCGCCGCGGATCAGCCGTGGGGCAGGATCACCGCGCGGCCGTTGACCGCGCCGGCGTGGAGGCGCTCGTAGGCGAGCGGGGCGTCGTCGAGGGAGTAGGTCTCGGTGTGCACCGACAGCACGCCGGACCGGGCCAGCGCCAGCACCTCGATGAGCTCC
The DNA here is from genome assembly GCF_040628835.1 of Streptomyces sp. NPDC006134. Classification (NCBI taxonomy): domain Bacteria; kingdom Bacillati; phylum Actinomycetota; class Actinomycetes; order Kitasatosporales; family Streptomycetaceae; genus Streptomyces; species Streptomyces sp. NPDC006134. Next base: position 36,067 of record NZ_JBEXTV010000061.1, read on the forward strand.
GCGCGGGTGCCCCAGTACGGCGCCTTCACCGACACCTCGAACGGCAGCAGGCCGAAGCCGACCGGGAGGGCCGCGCCGCCGATGCCGACCAGCGTCACGTCCGCCTCGACGGCGGCGACGGCGCCCGCGGTCTTCACGGTGGGCTCCACACCGACGAAGTCGAACACCGCCTCGGCGCCGAGGCCGCCGGTGATCTCCCGCACCGCGTTCGCCGCCCGGGCGTCCGACAGGACCGTCTCGTGGGCGCCGACCTCGCGGGCCAGGCGCAGCTTCTCCTCGCTGACGTCGAGGGCGACGACGCGGGCGGGCGTCAGGGCACGCAGCAGCTGGATGGCGACGTGGCCGAGGCCGCCGGTGCCGATGACCACCGCGGTCGAGCCCGGGCCCAGTTTGGGCAGGGACTGCTTGATCGCGTGGTACGGCGTCAGGCCCGCGTCGGTCAGCGGGACCGCGGCGACCGGGTCGAGCCCGTCCAGCGGGACGAGGTGCCGCGCGTCGTCCACGAGCAGGTACTCGGCCATCGACCCGGGCCGGCCCAGCCCCGGCGGGCGGATGCCCAGCTCGTCGGCGCGCAGGCAGTAGTTCTCCTTGCCCTGCGCGCACTTGGCGCAGGTGCCGCAGCCCCACGGCCCGTACACGGCGACCGGCTCGCCCTCCGCCAGGCCGGTCACGCCGGCGCCCAGCGCGGCGACCGTGCCGACGCCCTCGTGGCCGAGGGTGAGCGGAAGCTCGTAGGGGAAGCCCTCGGCGGGCCAGCTCATCACCGCGATGTCGGAGTGGCACACGCCGGCGGCGGTGACCTTCAGCAGCACCTGGCCGGGACCGGGCTCGGGGTCGGGAACGGTGACCACCTCGGGCGGGGCGCCGATGGTGCGGTACTGCAGAGCCTTCATGATCGAACTCCTCTGTTCTGCCCCCCTGGTGACACGGCCGGGAATCAGACGGCGGTGTAGGCGCCGTCGACCAGGTGGTAACTGCCGTGGACGAAGGAGGCCCGGTCCGACAGCAGGAAGGCGATCACCTCGGCGACCTCCTCGGCGCGCCCGAGGCGTCCGGCCGGGTGCAGGGCGACCAGGCCGTCGTAGGCCGCCCGGTCCATGGACTTCAGCAGCGGCGTGTCGATGAAGCCGGGGCCGACCGCGTTGATGCGGATGCCCTGGGCGGCGTACTCGGCGGCGGCCGTCTTGGTCAGTCCGACCACGCCGTGCTTGGCGGCGACGTAGGCGGGGGAGCCGGCGAAGCCGACCGAGCCGAGGATGGAGGCCACGTTGACGATGGCGCCGCCGCGGCCCGCCGCCTGCATGGCCGGCAGCTCGTAGCGCATCGAGTGGAAGACGCCGTCGAGGTTGGTGCGCACGACCCGGTGGTAGGCGTCGACGTCGTACTCGCCCGTCGGCGCGCTCGGGCCGCCGATGCCGGCGTTGTTCACGGCCAGGTCCAGGGCGCCGAAGGTGTCGACGGTGAAGCGCACGGCCGCCTCGACGGACTCCGGCCGGGTGACGTCCACCTCGACCGCGGCGGCAGAGACGCCCTCCGCCTTCAGGTCGGCGGCGGCCTTCCCGGCGCCCTCGGCGTTGTAGTCGGCGATGACGACGTTCGCGCCGCCGGCGCCCAGGCGGCGGGCGGTGGCCAGGCCGATGCCCGACGCGGCGCCGGTGACGAACGCGGTCCGCCCGGCGAACTCGGCGCCGGCCGCGGACGGGTTGCTGGTGCTGCTGCTGCTGCTGGTGGTGGTGCTCATGGTGCTCTCACACTTTCGTGGTGCTGTCGGCGGCCGCGGCTGCGGCCTCCGAGACCAGGGCGTCGTAGGCCCGCTCCACGAGGGCGGCGAGGTCTGCGGCTCCCGGGCCGGCGTCGCCGCGGGCCCACTGGCGCAGCGCGGCGACGAGAACTCCGGCGGCGGCGTCCACGACCGCGGCGGGACGCACGTCCCGGCCGGGGTCGGCGCCGAGCCGTTCGGCGACGATCCGGATGGACTCCTCCTGGGCGTCGACCCGGATGCGCTGGTAGGCGGCGAACAGGGCGGGCTCGCTGTCGACGAGGGCTAGCAGGCGGCGCATCTGCGGACGCACGTGCCAGGCCGGGTCGTCCCGGTCGGCCAGCCAGGCGCGCACGGCCCCGCGGTAGGCCGCCAGGGGCGGCTCGGCGGCGGGGCGGGCCCGCAGCAGCTCGTTGATCCGGTCGCCGTCGCGGCGGACGAAGTCGAGGGCGGCGTCCTCCTTCCCGGCGAAGTGCCGGCTGAAGGTGCGCCGCGTGACGTCCGCCCGCTCGGCGATGGCCTCCACCGTCGTCGCGGCCAGGCCGCGGTCGAGGATCAGCTCGCAGGCCGCCGCGGCCAGCGCCCGGCGGGTCTGCCGCGCCTTGCGCTGCCGCCGGTCCTCCGGGGCGGTGGTGGGCTCCGTTGCCGTCATGGCTTCGAGCGTACACCCGGAGATGTCCCGCTGGGACATGTGTCTCGCTGGGACGCGGGACTCGACGGGACATGGGATGCCCGGCGGGCCGTGCGTCGCGCCCGGACACGGCCGTCCGGAGGCCCGGATGTCCGCATGTCCGGCAGTTCAGCCGTCCGCCGACGGCGCCGTGTGCTTCTGCGGAGGAGGGGTACTCGTCCCGCGCCGGAGGGAGCCGCCCCGGCCGGCCCGGTGGGCCGGAGAGCCGGGCGGACCCGGCGACCGGTCCGGCGAAGCCCGTACGGCGGTGCCGGTACGGCGAAAGAACGAGAACGGTGAAGAGGAGGCCCGCATGACCAGTGGCGCGGAGACCGGCGGCGTGACCGGAACGCAGGACAAGGACTACAACCTGATCTGGTACGTCGAATCGTGCCTGAGCAACGCGCTGCGCCTGGAGGGCTACATCCAGGACGCGGAACGCGCCAAGGACACCGAGGTCGCGGAGCTGTTCCGCAAGGCCCAGGCGGACAGCCGCAAGGGCGCCGAACTGGGCAAGAAGCTTCTGCGCGCGCGGCTGAACGGCGGCTGACCACGGCTCACCGCAGGGCCCGGACACCGAGGACGTACCGGTGTCCGGGCCTTCGCCCGTCCGGGGGGCGCGTCCCGGGCGTCACCGCCGCGGGGACAGCTCGGCCATGGCGTCCCATCCGTGCCGGCCGGGAAGGTCGACGTTGATGATCTCCGGCGTCTCGGCGATCGCGCCGGCCATGGCGGCCAGCCCCGCCTTGAAATGGTCGGACTCCACGTGGGCCGCACCCGCGGCGGCGTCCGCGAAAGCCTCCAGCAGCGTGAACCGGTGGGGGTCGTCGATCCCGCGCGACCAGTCGAAGAAGAGGTTGCCCGGCTCGGCGCGCGTGGCCTCGGTGAAGGGCCCCACCAGGGACATCCACGTGTCGGCGAGCTCGGGACGGACGGTGAAACGGACGGCGATGAAAATCATGCCTCCACCATGCGCCGGACGGCCGGGGGCGGCCAGCCGTGGGCCGGGCGCGCGGCGGTGCGCGCGGTGCCGGTCCCGCCGGACCGGACCGGTCCGGACTGCGCTGCCGCCCGGTTTCCCCGTCCGGCCGCACGACGGTGACCGCTCGCGTTCCCCGCTCGGCCGCACGGCGGTGCCCCGCTCGCGTTCCCCGGCTGGCGCGGGCCGCCGGCCGGCCGGAGGCTGGGTGCCGGGTGGTGCCCCTCGCCGGCGGGTGAGTGACACCCCTGGACCGGGTACTCGGGTTCCCCACCGCCGGCGGATGAGGGCTGCCCGCAGCCAGGACCACGCCCGACGGAAGCCACGAGTCGAAGGAGCCCGCGAACCATGACGGACGTATCGAGCCAGGGTCCCGTACCCGGCGACGACCGCAAGGTGCTCACGAACCGGCAGGGACATCCGGTCTACGACAACCAGAACCAGCGCACGGTGGGCGCCCGGGGCCCCGCCACCCTGGAGAACTACCAGTTCCTGGAGAAGATCAGCCACTTCGACCGCGAGCGCATCCCGGAGCGGGTCGTGCACGCCCGCGGCGTGACCGCCTACGGCTTCTTCGAGGCGTACGGCAGCTGGGGCGACGAGCCGATCGGCCGCTACACCCGCGCCAAGCTGTTCCAGGAGCGCGGCAAGCGCACCGACCTGGCCATCCGCTTCTCCACCGTCATCGGCGGACGCGACTCCTCCGAGGCCGCCCGCGACCCCCGCGGCTTCGCGGTGAAGTTCTACACCGAGGACGGCAACTGGGACCTGGTCGGCAACAACCTGGGCGTCTTCTTCATCCGGGACGCGATCAAGTTCCCGGACGTCATCCACGCCCTCAAGCCGGACCCGGTGACCTTCGAGCAGCAGCCCCGGCGCATCTTCGACTTCATGTCGCAGACGCCGGAGTCGATGCACATGCTGGTCAACCTCTTCAGCCCGCGCGGCATCCCGGCGGACTACCGCCACATGCAGGGCTTCGGCGTCAACACCTACAAGTGGGTCAACGCCGAGGGCGAGACCAAGCTCGTCAAGTACCACTGGATGCCCAAGCAGGGCGTGCGCAGCATGACCGCGGAGGACGCCGCCAACGTGCAGGCCGAGACCCTCGGCCACGCCACCAAGGACCTGTACGAGGCGGTCGGGCGGGGCGACTACCCGGAGTGGGAGCTGCTCGTCCAGATGATGGACGACCACGACCACCCGGAGCTGGACTTCGACCCGCTCGACGACACCAAGACCTGGCCGGAGCAGGACTTCCCGCCCAAGCCGGTCGGCCGGATGGTGCTGAACCGGATGCCGGAGAACTTCTTCGCGGAGAACGAGCAGATCTCCTTCGGCACCGGCGTCCTCGTCGACGGCCTGGACTTCTCCGACGACAAGATGCTGGTGGGCCGGACCTTCTCCTACAGCGACACCCAGCGCTACCGGGTCGGCCCCAACTACCTCCAGCTCCCCGTCAACCAGGCCAAGAACGCCCAGGTGCGCACCAACCAGCGCGACGGCTTCATGACGTACCACGTCGACGGGGCGGGCGAGAACCCGTCCGTGAACTACGAGCCGTCGATCACCGGCGGCCTGCGCGAGGCCGAGTACCCCACGCACGACGAGCAGGGACCCGAGATCCGGGGCCGGCTCACCCGCAAGCGCATCCCGCGGACCAACGACTACATGCAGGCCGGGCAGCGCTATCTGCTGATGGAGCAGTGGGAGCGGGACGACCTGGTGAAGAACCTCGTCACCATGCTGTCCCAGTGCGACCGGCCCGTGCAGGAGCGCATGGTGTGGCACTTCCTGCTGGTCGAGAACGACCTCGGGCTGCGGGTCGGCGAGGGCCTCGGCATCGGCCCCGAGGACGTGGCGGGCCTGGAACCCCTGGCCGGCCAGGACCTCACCGACGACGACCGCAAGCGGCTGTCCAACCTCGGCAAGAACCCGCCGCGCGACGTGGAGGGCCTCACCATGACCCACTGCGTCCCCGACGAGCGGCACGTGGTGACCCGCTGAGCGGTCCAGGACCAGGGCCAGGACCAGAGCCAGGGCCAGGTCACCGGGCGAGCGCCGCGCGGGCCACGGAAAGGGCCTGCTCGGCGTAGCCCCGGCCGAACAGTACGGCGTGCACCAGCAGCGGGAAGAGCTGGTGCACGCCGACGCGCTCGGCCCAGCCCTCGGCGAGCGGCGCCGCCTGCCGGTAGCCGTCCAGGATCTCCTCCAGGTGCGGGCAGCCGAACAGGCGCAGCATCGCCAGGTCGGTCTCCCGGTGCCCGCCGTGCGCGGCCGGGTCGATCAGCCAGACCCGCCCGTCGGCGCCCCACAGCACATTGCCGTTCCACAGATCGCCGTGCAGCCGCGCGGGCGGCTCCGGGGGCCCCGCCAGCCCGGGCAGCCGCTCGCACACCTGCTCGACGACGCTTGCTTCGGCGGGGCGGACGGTCCCGCCGTCGACCGCGCGCCGCAGATACGGCAGCACCCGGTGCTCGGCGTACCAGCGCGGCCAGTCCGTGCCGGGCGCGTTCCGCATCGGGGCGAGCCCGATGTACGCCTCCTCCGGCCCGCCGGGCGGCGCCGCGCCGAACGCGGGCGCCCCGGCGGCGTGCAGCGCGGCCAGCTCCCGGCCGAACCGGACCGCCGCCCGGGCGCCGGGCGGGCCCTGCGGCACCCGCCCGGTCACCAGCCAGTGACCGTCCTCCCCGTACACCGCCGGCACGGGGACCGTCCCGGCATCCGCCAGCCAGCGCAGCCCGGCCGCCTCGGCCCGTACGGCCCCGTCGCCGTCGCCGCGCTTGACCATCACCACCCGCCCGCCGTCGAGCGTGACCTCGGCGAGCGCGGCGGACAGCCGCCGCTCACCGGTCACCGCCCGCCCCGTGAACCGGGCCGCGACCGCCCCCGGCCCCTCACCGTCCGACTCCGTCACCGTGGATGCCATACCCTGCACGGCGACCAGCGTAGGGCCCGATTCCGTCCGCCGGGACAGCCCACTCGGCCATGCTCCGCCGGTTCCGGTTCCGGTTCCGGTTTCGGCCCCGGTTCCGGTTTCGGCTTCGGCAGCGGCGGGGGTCGCCGTCGGACGGCACCCGCGTCCGGCGACCCGGTGAAAAACGCTTCGACCCGGTGAAAAACCCTCCCGGCGCCGGTCGGGCACCGGCAGACCGGGGAGCAGTGGGACCATGACGAGCGCATCGTTCCACCGCACCATCACCCTGCCCGCCTCCCTCTGCGAACAGGCCGCCCAGCACCTGGAACAGGCGGTGCACCGGGCCATCGACGGCGCCGCGGCACCCTGGCGCGCCTTCCGCCAGGCCGAGAGCAGCAACTACACGCTCTCCGTCTCCGTCGTCGAACAGGCGGCCGCCAGCCTGCTGGTGCTGGCCGCGGAGAGCGCCCAGAGCATGCGCCCCTCGGCGCTGCGCGCCCTCATCAGCGTCGCCCTGCACCTGCGGGACGCCGCCGACGCCACCCGCCAGCCGGCCTTCACCACCACGCCGTGGTGACCTGACCCGGGCGGAGGCCGTACGGGCGGACGGCCGTCGTGCGGGCCGATCTGCCACCTGTACGGCCGATGCACCGCCGTACGGGCCCGATGGCGCCGCCGTATGCGGCCGACGGGCCACAGGGGGCCGGCGAGCCGTATGTGGCCGAAGCCACGCCGCGAAGGAGACCCGGGCCATGTCGGCGGCCCGGAGCCGCGGGCTACCGTGCTGTGCAGTCCCGTGTCCCTCGACGAGCAGTTCGGACGGCCCGGCAGTGCAAGCAGATCTCTCCCCGGTCATCGCGGCCACCGCCCAGTGGCTGACCCGTGCCTACCCGGCGCCCGGCGGCGCCCTGGCCTCCGCCCTGTGCGAGGTCCAGGCGCGGCAGGCGGTGACGGTCGCGGCCTGGCTGCGCTACCCGACGCCGATGGACGCCGCCCTGATGGGCATGGCGGGACCGGGAGGTTCCGGCCGGCTCGACTGGATCACGGGCGCCGACGGCGCCGGGGCCGGCGACCCGGACGCCGACGCCTGGCGCACCTGGGTCGACGAGGTCGTGGCGAGCTGGGCGGCCTGCCTGCTCACCGACCCGGAACTGGCCGCCCTGGCCGTGGCCGCGCTCGGGGAGGACGGCTCCTCGGCGGTGACGCCGGCCGAGTTCCGGCGCCTGGTCGCGCCCGACGACCGCGACCACCGTGCCGCGGCCCTGCTGCGCCACCCCGACCTTCTCGCCCCCGTGGCCGACCTGCACCGGGCCCAGCTGCTCGACCGGCTGGACCCGGAACAGTCCCTCGCCGCCTGACACCCGGGGCCCTCGGCCGACCCGCACCCCGTCCCCGTACGCCGCAGCGGCCCGCGGGCACCGTGGCGGGTCACTCCCGCGCCGTGACGGATCGATTCCCCGTGCCTTGGCGGACCGCTCCCGCGCCGTGACGGATCGGCCCTCCGTGCCCTGGCGGGTCGTTCCCGGCTGTGGCGGGCCCTCGCACGGTGGTGAAGCCCCCGCCTGCCCGAACGGGCGGCCGTACCCGTGGACGGCGGGGCCGTACAGGGACCATGCGGGGCGGCCGTACAGGGACCACGGAGGGGGCGGCCCCGTACAGGGATCACGCGGGGCGGCCCCGTACAGGGATCACGCGGGGCGGCCCCGTACAGGGATCACGCGGGGCGGCCCCGTACAGGGATCACGCGGGGCGGCCGTACAGAGGCCACAGGGGGGCCACACGCACGCCCCCGCGACCCCCGCACGTCCCCGCACGCCCCTCAGGCCGCCGTCCCCAGCGCCGCCTTCCCCGGCAGGCCGCCCTCCTCCGTCCGCACGGCCACGGGGGCCGTGTCCCGGCGCTTGTGGAGGAGGTGGCCCGTGCCGATGGCGCACGCGATGAGCAGACCGCCGGTGATCAGGGCGCCGCGCGCACCGGCCAGTTCCATCAGCAGGCCGAGCGCCGGCGGTCCGCCCAGGCTCCACACCGTGCCGACGCTGCCCCACACGCCGAGCACCCGTCCGCGCAGGTGGGCGGGCGGATCGGTCTGGAGGACCGCCCGGCCGGCGGTGTCGGAGACGGACTCCACCACGGCCATCGGCAGCACCAGCGCCAGCAGCACCGCCAGCGAGGGCGACAGCCCCGCCACCACCTGCAGCAGTCCTCCCGCGGCGGCCAGCGCGCCCACGAGCCGCACGGACGGCCGGCGCAGCCGGGCGGCCAGGACCGCACCGACGATTCCGCCGATGGCGAGGACGGTGGAGACGGTGCCGAAGGCACCGGCGCCGCCGGCGAGCGGCCCGGTGACGAGCACGGCCAGGGTGAGCGCGTAGTTGCGCCCGAAGACCGCGCTGATGCCGGTGATGCCGGCGAGCGCCAGCAGCCGGGGCCGCCGGACGAAGAACGCCAGGCCCTGCCGCACGCTCAGGTCGTCCGCGGCGGGACGGCCCGCGGTCCGCCCGCCGCCGCTCCCGGTCTCCCGGGCCGCCCCGGGCACGGGTCGGAGGAAGGGGATGACCGAGGCCACGAACAGGAACGACAGCCCGTTCGCGGCGTAGGCGGAGGCCGTGCCGAGCAGGCCGACGGCGACGCCGGCCAGCGCGGCGCCCGCCAGGCGCCCCGCCTGGTGCACGAGCGCGCCCACGCCGATGGCGGAGGGGAGGTCCTCCTTCGGGACGAGGTCGTTGCCCAGCAGGGCGCACGCCGGGCCGTCGACGGTGGCGACGACGCCGGTCACGGCCGCCAGCACCATCAGCGAGGTCATGTCGAGCCGGTCCAGCGCGACGAGGACGGCCGTCACGAAGGCGACGGCTCCGAGCAGCGCCTGGCTGACGGCGGCGGTCAGCCTGCGCGGCCAGCGGTCGACGGCCGCGCCGCCGAGGACGCTGATGAGCAGGGCGGGCGCGGCCTGCACGGACATGGACAGCCCCGTCGCGGCGGCGGACCCGGTGATCTGCAGGACCAGCAGGTTCTGCACCGTGAGCTGCATCCACGTGCCGGCGTTCGACACGAAGTTCGCGAAGGACCACCAGCGCATGCTGCGGTACCTCAGGGACCGCCAGGGCGAGTGCGAGGGGGCCTTGGACGGCGCGGCGGCGGAGCCGGACGCGGGAGCGGGCAGGGCGGGGGAAGGGGAGGAAGACACAGTGCGCTACTCGAAGACGGGCCGGAGGACCCGGGCGGAAGGGGAGCCGGAGCGAGGAAGGCCGGCTGCGTTGCGCGGCCGCTCCGAAGAGCCGGGAGACGGCGCCGACCATGGTGGCAGAGCGGGCCGCCGAGTCGGTGCCGGCACACCGCCGCCACGCTCCCGGCGAACGTCCAACCACCGTCCCCGGCCTGGCACTTGGCGCGGTGAGTGTGGTTGATCACAGGCCCGGCCGGGCGCCCCGGCCCGGTACCGGACGGGTGACGGCGGACACAGCGGCAGGCCCTTCGCCGACCGGTTCCGACTGGTTCCGGCCGGTTCCGGGCGGTGCCCCGCGCCGGTGCGGCGCGCCGGTGCCCGGCGGGAGGGGCGCGGCAGGCGTCGGCGTATGAAGGCGACTCGGTGGGGCACTCGTGGTGCCGTCGTCAGTGCCGCGCAGGGGAAGGAAGGTCGTCCCATGATGCCGACGGCGGCGTTCTCCACGAGGACCGAGGCCCGGGCGCCCTGGAACCGGGCCCTGGTCACCGGGGGTGCGGGCTTCCTCGGCTCGCACCTGTGCACCCGCCTCGTCGATTCAGGAGTCGAAGTCGACTGCCTGGACAACCTCTCGACCGGCCGGGCCGGGAGAGTGGCCCACCTCGCGGGCCGCCGGGGCTTCCGCTTCCTCGAACGGGATCTCCTCGACTTCGCCGGCCCCGGTTCCGCCGACGCCCTCCCCGGCCCCTACGACCTGGTCCTGCACCTGGCCGGGCCCGCCTGCCCGGACGCCTGGCCCGAGCGGCCCCTGGCCCTGCTGGACGCGGGCAGCCTCGGGACGCGCACCGCGCTGGCCGTCGCCGACCGGGACGGCGCCCGCTTCCTGCTCGCCTCCGCGCCCCCGGTGCGCCACGCCGCGGGCCCGTCCCCGCACCCGGGGCACCACGTCCCCGGGGAGTCCGGCGCCGCCCCGGCCGACCTGGATGACCCGGCCGACCCGGTCGGCCCGTACCGCATGGAGGCCGAGGCCGCCCGGTTCGCCGAGGCCCTGGTCGCCGCCCACGCGGCCGATCACGGCAGCGACGCCGGGATCGTCCGGCTGTTCACCGTGTACGGGCCGGGCATGCGCACCGACGACGGCGGTGTGCCGGGCCGCTTCATCGCCGCGGCCCTGGCCGGAGAGCCGCTCGTCGTCACCGGTGACGGCAGCCGCCCCCACTCCCTGTGCCACGTCGACGACATGGTGGACGGGGTGCTGCTGGTGGCGGCCGGCCGGTCCGTCCGGCCGGTGGACATCGGCGGCGACGAGATGCCGACGGAGCTGGAGATCGCCCGCCATGTGGCCGACCTGACCGGCTCGGCCGACCTGACCGGCTCCGGCCCACCGGTGATCCACGCCGACGTCCCCCCGGACCCGCCCGGGCCGCCTCGCCCGGTCACCGGCTTCGCCCGCGAGATCTTCGGCTGGATGCCGAGAGTGACCTGGCGGGAAGGGCTCGCCCGCACCGTCGCCTCCTTCCGGGAGCGGGCCGAGCCCGTGCCGGCGGTGGTGACGGGCGGCGGCGAGGGGGAGTGGTGGATGTGAAGGCGCTCGTCGCCCGTCCCGGCGGCTTCGGCGGTGTCCTGCTGGCCGGCCCGGCCGTGCGGGCCGTGGCCACCCGGGCCACCCACGTGACCATGCTGTGCGACCCCGGCGGAGCTCCCGCCGCCCGGCTGCTGCCCCACGTCGACGACGTCGTGGTGTGGGACACCCCCGCGCACGCACCGGCGGAGGGCACGGGCCCGCCCTCCGCCGCCCCCGCGGGACCGGGCGGCCCGGACAGCGCGAACGGCACGGACGGCACGGACGATGTCGTCCGGCGGCTGCGGGAGGAGGCGTACGACGTGGCCCTCGTCCTCGCCCCGCAGCCGCAGAACCCGCTGCCCACCGCGCGGCTGCTGCGCACGGCCCGGGTACGCCGTATCGGCGCCACCGCCGCGGGCACCGAGGACCCTCACGCCGACGGCACCGGCCGCACCGACGGCCTCCTCGACGTCCGCCTTCCCCGCCGCCCCGGCCGGCACGAGGCGGAGACGGCGCTCGACACCGCCGCCGCCATGGGCTTCGGCCTGCGCACCGGCGACGACGGCCGGCTCCGCGTGCTGCCCGCGCCCGACACCGCCCCCCTCACCGGGAACGGCCCCTACGTCGTCGTCCACCCCGGGTCCGAAGACCCGTCCCGGGCCTGGGACGCCGGGCGCTGCGCGGAGGCGGTCGCCCTGCTCGCCGACGCCGGGCACCGCGTGGTCGTCACCGGCGGCCCCGGCGAGACCGCCCTGACCCGCCGCGTCAGCGGCGCCACAGCCGTCGACCTCGGCGGCCGTACGACGCCGCGGGTGCTGTCGGGCGTGCTGCGCAACGCCGACGCCGTCGTCACCGGGGCCGCCGGACCGGCCCATCTCGCCGCCGCCGTCGGCACCCCGGTCGTCACCCCGGCCGCCCTCGCGGCCCCGGCGGAGAGCCGGGCCCCGTACTGGGTGCCCGCGGTCCTCCTCGGCTCCCGGACCCGCCCGTGCCCGCCGGCCGGCCCCGGGCACCCGTGGGACGAGGCGTCACCCGAGGACGTGGCCCGGGCCGTACGGGACCTGCTGGCGAAGGGCACCTGACCCCGCTCTCCGTCTGTGAGGCGTGTGAAGGGGCGGCCCGGCGCCGGGCCGCC